>JAJXXG010000413.1 GCA_021781255.1 Acidobacteriota bacterium | reverse complement strand
GGGTGCTTGACCTGGGGTGGTCGAACTCCCCGATGTCAATCTTTTTCGGACGGCTGATGGCAGTGAGCTACGGCGTGGGCTCAGCGCTCACACTGGACGAATTTGCGCTGTGGCTCAGGCTGGAGCCTGGCGCTTACTGGACGCGCGAAGGCCGGTTAAGCATCGACGCAGTGATCATTTTCGGCGCGGCGCTGGCCGCCGGGGCATGGGGCGCGCCGTTTTTCCGCGCGCTCAAGCGCATATGGGGCAAGCATGGGCCGGCGCGACGGGGCATCGGCCAGCTCACCCCGCCGATTCACCGCGCGCGGTTGCTTCGTCCGCGTAAAGTTCGGCGATCGCCGCCGCATATCTTGCCGTAATCACGCGGCGCTTGAGCTTCATTGAGGGCGTGAGTTCTCCCGACTCCTGGGTCCACTCTTCGGCAACGATGCGGAAGCGCTTAAGGGTTTCAAAGTTGGCCAGAGTGCCGTTCACTTCGCGGACAATTTCGGCGTAGAGCGCAACGACGCGGGGATCGGCCACAAGCTCCGCGCGAGACTGCGCCTGGATGCCGTGATGGCTGGCCCACTCTTCAAGGGCGGCAAAGTTGGGCGCGATCAGCGCGCAGATGAATTTATGCCGGTCGCCTGCCAGCGCGGCGTTCGCAACCAGCAGGCTGTTTTTCAGCTTGTTTTCAATGGGCTGCGGCGCCACGAGTTTGCCGCCTGAAGTTTTCAGCAGCTCCTTCTTGCGATCGGTGATGTAGAGAAATCCGTCGGCGTCAAAATGGCCGATGTCGCCGGTACGGAACCAGCCCTGGCCGTCGAAGCACTCGGCGGTAGCGGCCGGTTTTTGCCAGTAACCGCTGAAGACCGATGGCCCGCGGACGAGCAGTTCGCCATCCTCGGCAAGCTTGATCTCAACATTGCTCAAGGGCATGCCGGCAGCACCCATACGGTGCCGGATAGGGTTATTGAGAGCAATCACCGGCGAGGTTTCGGTGAGGCCGTAACCCTCCCAAAGCGCAATGCCCACCGAGGCGAACCAGCGCGCTGTGTCAAGCCCCAAAGGCGCGCCGCCGGAAACGAAGATCCTCACGCGTCCGCCGAAGGCCTCGCGAACCTTGGAATAGACCAGCTTGTTGGCCAGCTTCCACAAAAGCGAAGCGGGCTTGCGGCCGTCATAAACCGTATCGGCAAAGCGCGCGCCGATACGGATAGCCCAGGCGAGCAGACGGCGCTTGATCGGCGATTCGGCGGCGCGGCGCTCGACCTCCTGGCGAATCTTCTCAAAGACGCGCGGCACGCCCACGATAACGGTAGGCCTCACGTCGCGCATGGCCTGCGCCAATTTGTCGAATTGCGAGCAGTATGCCACCTGCGCGCCAAAGCGATACATGATGTAATCGAGAGCGCGCGCGGTGACGTGAGAGAGCGGAAGGAAGGAGATGCAGGCGTCGGTGGAATCGAAGTTGAAACCGACGTGTGCATGATTCTGGTTGGCGGCGATATTGCCGTGGGTGAGAGCAACGCCCTTGGGCTCGCCGGTAGTGCCTGATGTGTAAATGAGCGTGGCCAGATCGCTGGGCTCAATGGAACGGACGAGGGCATCGAAGACGGGGTCGCGCTCGGCGCCGCCGGCATCGGCATCCGCCATCAACTCGTTGAAGGCAATGGCGCCCTCGGGAGCGGGCGAATCCATCATGACGATGCGTTCTAACTGGGTTTGGGCGCGGACCGCATGAAGCTTGTCAAATTGCTGTCGGGTTGAAACAACGGCAATGCGGCAGCCGGCATCACGCATCAGTTCCGCAATTTGCTCGCCCGTGAGGGTGTGGTAAATGGGAACATCCGCGGCACCGATGGCCAAAACAGCAAAATCGGTGACCACCCACTCCCAGCGGTTCTCGCTGATGAGGGCGATGCGGTCGCCCTTCTTCGCACCCATCCGGAGAAATGCCGTGGCCAGCGCCCTGACGCGCTGATAGATCTCATCCGAGGAGATTGGTTGCCATTGACTGAACTCGTCTTGCCACAGGACAGCGCGGGGATTGGCCGCTGAAGCAACACGAGAAAAGAGGTCATTGATCGTCGAGATCGGAGGGACAGTTGTCATCGCATTCTTGTTAGGATCGGGGACTATCCTAACACGCTGACCTGAAGAGTGTCGCAAGGCAAAGTCAGGTCGCGACGGAGCGAAAGGATCCGCTACACTGGCCGGTCAGCGATGCTGTCCTAACGATCAAAAGAACAAACGTTGAATCGGGGAGCCCGGCGGGCGCCGGACTCCTCGCATCGCGTTACGGCAGGGCGTAGATGGTTTGCAGTACCTTCTCCTGCACGTTGATGGGAAGCGGCGCGTAGGAAAGGGAAGAAACTTCGCTTTCGCCGGACTTGATGCACCAGCTCAGCATGTCCTTGAGCACCTTCTCCCTGGTCATATCCTTGGGCTGCACGGGAATCAGCAGGTAAGTGAAGCTGGAGATGGGATAGGCATCTGAGCCCGGAGCGTTGGTGATGGAGACACGGTAGTCGGCGGGCATCTTCGCCGTGCCCGCAGCAGCCGTCACGCCCTCGATCGACGCCTTCAGCCACGTGCCTGCGGAGTTGCGAATTGCGCCGTAGCTGATGTGATTCTGCAGAGCGTAGATCAACTCGACATAGCCGATCGCGCCGGGCAACTGGCGCACATAGCCGGCCACGCCCTCATTGCCCTTGCCGCCTACGCCCGTCGGCCAATTGATCGATGTGCCCTTGCCGGGGCCATCGGCCCATTCCTTGCTGACCTTGCTGAGATAGTCGGTAAAGATAAAGGTCGTGCCGCTGCCGTCCGAGCGATGGACGACGATGATCTTCTGGTCGGGCAAGTGTGCGCCGGGATTATCCTTGGCGATGCGCGCGTCGTTCCAGTTCGTGATCTTGCCGAGGAAGATGTCGGCCAGCACCCCGGGACTAAAGCGAAGGTCGCTGACACCGGGAACATTGAAGACCGGAACGTCGGCGCCAAGAACGGTAGGAATATGAATCAACTTGACGCCGCAGGACTTGAGCAAATCGTCGGTCATAGGCATGTCAGAGGCGCCGAAGTCGACCGTACCCGAGCAGACCTGCTTGATTCCGCCGCCCGAACCGATGGACTGATAGTTGACCTCAACGCCCGGGTGCGCGGCGCTGTACTCAGTGAACCACTTGGAGTAGATCGGATAAGGGAAGGTTGCTCCCGCCCCGTTGATTTTTTGCGCCTGCGCTGCGCCGAAGCAGAAAGCAAGTAAGGAAACAGCAAGTAACGTGCTCTTCACGATTCTCTCCTATGCAGTTTGCCTGCGAAGTTATTCTCTACCGCGAATGTTACGGAGAGTTGAAAAGAACGAGTTTATCTTTGCAGGTAAAGGGGAAACACAACCGATGAGCTGGTGCTTAACCTGGCACAGTTGCAGATCGCCGGGCTCGGGGGAGCCGGGAGCTTTAGCTCCCTGAAATAGCCCAAATTTGCGAGGCCGTTAGGCCCGGGCGCTCGCAATCTCAAGGCCGCACGAAGCAGTTACAACTGTAGTACTGCGGCTTGGGCGGAAAAATCGGTTGCGGAAAAGCGGCGGCGTGAAGGGGTGGATCACTGGGCCGCGCCTGCGGGAGCTTGCTCCGCCGTCTCAGGCAGGATCTGCGCTGACGGCGCCACTGGCAGCGTGAAGTGAAAATAGGCGCCCCTGCCGAGTTCGCTTTCAGCCCACACGCGCCCACCATGCGCTTGCACGATATGCTTGACGATGGCGAGGCCGAGACCGGTGCCGCCGGACTCGCGCGAGCGGGCCTTGTCGACGCGATAAAAGCGCTCGAAAATGCGCTCCAGATGCTCTGATGCGATTCCCGGTCCAAAGTCCTGAATAGTGAATTGCACCTCGGATGGGAGCAAACGCGCGCCGACGCGGATGCGCTTTCCAGATTGAGCGTATTTGAGGGCGTTCTCCATGAGGTTGCCGAAGACCTGGTGCATGGCGTCAGGATCGGCCATGACGAGGGCGTCGGACGTGCCTGAAGACTCAAGCTGGACGTCCGAATCGGCGACAATTCCGCGGATGGAATTGATTGCATCCCGCAGCAGCACGCTGGCGCGGACCGGCTGCAATGAAAGCTTGTAGTCGGGGCTTTCAACGCTGGCGAGCGCAAGCAGATCCTCGGTGAGGCGATTCATGCGGCTGGCATTCTTGAGGATGACGCCGAGAAATTCAAGGGTGGTTTCCGGGCTGGGGTTGGGGTCTTCGATGAGAGTTTCCACGTAGCCCTGGATTGAAGTAAGCGGCGTGCGCAGTTCGTGGCTGACGTTGGCCACAAATTCGCGGCGGGTTTTTTGCGCAGCCTCAATGCCGGTAACATCGTGAAGAACGGCGAGCGCGCCGCCTGAGGGCAATGGCGCGGCGTTCACCTCGAACACGCGGCCCGGAGCAAGCAGGCTGGCGCGGCCAACGCAAAGCTCACGGCGATCGAGAGCCCCGCGAACGCAGGCAAGCAGTTC
>JAJXXG010000315.1 GCA_021781255.1 Acidobacteriota bacterium | reverse complement strand
CTGCCTCAAGAAGGAAGATGCCCCCGATAAACGGCAGCAGCAGTTCCTGGCGAATGATCACGGAAACCGTTCCGATGGCGCCGCCCAGGGCCAGCGATCCCACATCGCCCATAAAGATCTCGGCGGGGTGAGCGTTGTACCAGAGAAAGCCGATCGACGCGCCCACCATGGCCCCGCAAAAGACCGTCAGCTCGCCCACCAGGGGCATGCGCTGCAGCTCCAGATAATCGGCAAACACCACGTGGCCGCTGACATAGGTGAGCACCGTCAGCGCCCCGGCAGCGATGATGGTGCATCCGATGGCCAGCCCGTCCAGCCCGTCGGTCAGGTTCACGGCGTTGGTTGACCCCATCAGCACAAAAACCACGAAGGCCACAAAGGGCAAAAATGCGAGGAACTCCAGGTGCGGAATCGAGCCGGCCCAGTGCCACTGCATGTCCGGCCGCAGATGCTTCACAAACGGCACCGTCAACTCCGTTGAGAACATCTTGAACTGCGTGAGCACGGCCAGCGAAGACGCTACCAGCGCCGCCACCATGCCCTGCCAGAAGAGCTTGGCCCGCGCCGTCAGGCCCAGACTGCGCCGCTTGATCACCTTGATGTAGTCGTCAGCAAAACCAATGGCGCCAAAGGCAAGCGTGGAGAAGACTGTGATCCAGACCAGCGGGTTGGCCAGATCAGACCACAGCAGCGTAGGCAAAAGAATGGCAATGCAGATGAGAACGCCGCCCATGGTGGGCGTACCGGACTTCTTCAGGTGCGACTGCGGACCGTCTTCGCGGATGTACTGACCAATCTGAAACTCGCGCAGCTTCTGGATCACATACGGCCCGATGAACAGCGCAATCAGCAGCGCCGTGAGGGAGGCGAAGGCCGTGCGAAACGTAAGGTAGCGAAAGATACGAAACGGGTGGAAGAACGGATAGAGCTTTTGATAGAGCAGCCAGTAAAGCAATGACCCTCCCAAGCCGGATCGAGGCAAGTTGCATGTTGATTTTACAGGTTCCGGGGGACCGGCCGTGGACGCGATTCTTACAGTTTGCCTGGCGATTGCCGTTTCAATTCGGCCTCGAATGCCCGCTCGCGATCGGCAACGTAGCTGCGATAGCCCTCGGGATCGATGAAGGCGTTGCGGTCGCCGTGGCTCCAGCGAGCATACTTCTCCTTGAGGCCAAAATAGCCTCCGTGCGCACCCAGAAACACATCGCACGGGAGGCCCTTGAGCACCTGAAACCCTCGCCGGTAGTCCTCGGCGATGCCTGGATAGGTCCGGTTCCCCACCAGCTTGTAGCCGGGATTCACATTCGGGCTGCCCACGATGACCACATGCAGATTTCTGCCGCCCTCGTTTTCGTCCATGGTCCAGGTGGTGGTTCCCCGGGTGTGACCCGGCGTCAGGTGCGCCACCAGAACGGCGTTGCCCAGGCTCACGCGGTCGCCGTCGTGCAACACGCGGTCCACGTGCAACGGCGGAAACCACATGGACCGGTCCGCGCCGTACTGGAAATTGGTCTTGCCGCCCGACTCCACCACGGACACATCGGCGTCCATGACCTCGTATTTGGCGCCCGTCAGGCGCTTGACCTCCGCGCTGCCGGCGCAGTGGTCATAGTGCCCGTGGCTGATGAGAAGGATCTTGATATCGCTGAATCGAAAGCCCAGCGACTCAACACTCTTCCGGATCAGCGGCACAGACGATTCCAGATTGCTGTTGATCAGGATGTCCCCTTGAGGCGTGACGATCAGGTAGGAAGCAAGGTCTTCGCTACCCACGTAATACAGATTGCCTGCGATGCGAAAAGCCGGAAAAGGCCTCGTCCAGGCTGCATTGACGTCAGCGTGCAACGGTATCGCGAGAGAACATATCACGCAGAGAATAAGCCTGCCTGCCAGCTTTTCCATCATTTCTTCTCCGCCGTTTGCACTCCGTTCGTCACAATCTGGATGGCGCGCTCAAGATGCACGCCGCGGGAGCCCTTCACAAGGACCACGTCGCCTTCGCGCAGATTCTGCCTGAGCCATTGGCCTGCCGCTTCGGCATCGGGCAGAAACAGCGAAGCCACCCCACCGGCGCAGGCTGCGGCGGCCAGATGTTCCGCGTTGCCGCCCACGCCCACCACCAGGTCGAGGCCCGCCTCGGCAGCCGCCTTGCCGCAGGCTGCATGCAGAGCAGGGCCAAGCTCCCCCAACTCCAACATCTCGCCAGCCATAAGAAGGCGACGCCGTGCCGGGCGCGTGGCAAGCGTGTGAATCATGGAGCGCAGCGCCTCGGGATTGGAGTTGTAGCTGTCATTGAGCACAGTGGCGCCGCCCATTTCCAGCACTTCGCCGCGCTTGTCGCCGGCGGTCAGTGTTTCCAGAGCCTTCACCGCCGCATCCAGTTCAACCCCGGCTTCCAGCGCCACGGCGAGTCCGGCCATGGCATTGGAGGCGTTGTGCGCGCCCAGCAGGTGCAGCGTCAATCCGCCTTCGTGCTCTCCTGCGCGATAGCGTACGTGCAGCCCGGCCAGATCCTCGGTCTGCTCCACAATCTGCGGATCAGCGCAGGGGCCAAGGCCAAAATACACAACACGCCCCGAAAAGCCGCGTCCAAATTGCGACACGTAAGGGTCGCAGCAATTCAAGAAAGCGACCCCGCTGGCGGGCAGCGCGGCCACCAGCTCAAACTTGGCGCGCGCAATGCCGGCCTGCCCCTCGGCAAAGTTCTCAATATGCGCCGTGCCCACGTTGGTCACCACGCCCCAGTCCGGAGCGGCAATGCGCGCCAGCGCGGCAATCTCGCCGGCGTGGTTCATTCCCATCTCAACCACGGCATACTCGTGTTCCGGCTCAAGGCGCAGCAACTGCAGCGGCAGTCCAAATGCGTTGTTCAGGTTGCCCCTGGACTTGAGCACGTTGAACCTGGCTCCCAGGGCCGTTGCAATGGCTTCCTTCGTGGTGGTCTTGCCCGCCGAGCCCGTAACCGCCACCAGTCGCTTGCCCCACTGGCGGCGCACATGCGCGGCCAGCGACTGCAAGGCGACCAGCGTGTCTTCGGCAATCAGCAGCGGAACAGCCAGGGCAGCATCCGGCAGGGTGGCGACGCGCGCCCGCGAAACCACAGCGGCCACAGCGCCACGCTCCAGCGCTGCAACCACGTAGTCATGTCCGTCAAGGCGCTCGCCGCGCACCGCAAAAAACAGCTCGCCCGCGGCCACGGTGCGCGAGTCGATGGAGTAGCCGGTCACGGCCAACGCACCAGCCTGCGCAATGCCGGCGGGCGCATCCAGCACCGCACCTGCGCCAACCGCTGCATCTGCCAATGTGAGTCTCATTGCTCTTCACCGTAGCCTAGTTGCCGCAGCGTGGAAAGCGCAATCTCCGTGTCGTCGAAAGGAATGACGCCGGTGGCGAGTATCTGTTCCTTCTCGTGGCCCTTGCCTGCGATGAGCACAACGTCTCCGGCGCTGGCCGCTTCCAGCGCCAGCCGAATGCCCGCGGCGCGATCCGGCTCCACGGTATAGCGAACGCCGCTGGCCTTCAATCCCGGCTCAATTTCGGCAAGAATGGCCAGGGGATCTTCAGAGCGCGGGTTATCGCTGGTGGCAACAACAAAATCGCTGCCTTCTCCCGCAGCCGTGCCCATCTTCGGGCGTTTGGTGCGGTCGCGATCGCCGCCGCAGCCAAAGACCGTGATCACCCGGCCGCCGGTTTGCGCGGTCATCCGCCTGGCCAGCGCAGTCAGATTCCGCAGCGCATCGTCGGTGTGCGCGTAATCCACAATCACCGTGAAGGGCTGCCCCGCGCTCACCGACTGAAAACGCCCCGGAACAGGCTTGAGGCGCGACACAGACTCAACCAGATCGCCAAACGGAACACCACGCGCGTGTGCCGCCGTAAAGGCCGCCAGCAGGTTGAGGATGTTCACCTCTCCCGCCAGCCGCGAAGTCACCTTCGCGGAGCCTTCAGGCGTCTCCAGCTCAAACACTGCGCCGCCCGGTGTGAGGGAATAGCTCTTAGCCTGCCACTCCCCCTTCTCAATCCCGAAGGTGCGCACCTCGCCGCCTGCCTTGCGAACAGCCTTGGCCAGCTCGACGCTGCGCGGGTCATGCACATTGATCACAGCCACGCGCGGCGCAGGATACACCGTGCCGTCAAACAGCAATCGCTTGGCCGAGAAGTAATTTTCCATCGTCCGGTGATAGTCAAGGTGGTCACGGGTCAGGTTGGTAAAGACAGCCACATCAAAGCAGATGCCCGCCGCGCGCCCCTGGGAAAGAGCGTGGCTTGAAACCTCTGTCACCAGTTCTGTGGCCCCGCGACTCGCGCCTTCGGCCATCAATGCGAACAGATCGCGCGACTCCGGCGTGGTGTGCACCGATGGACGTACCTCTCCGGCCACGTGATACTCAATTGTCCCCACCAGCACCGTGGTGCGCGACGCCGCGTTCAGCAGCGCCTCCGTAAGGAACGCGGTCGTGGTCTTGCCGTTGGTTCCTGTAATGCCGGTA
>JAJXXG010000776.1 GCA_021781255.1 Acidobacteriota bacterium | reverse complement strand
TAAAAGAACGCGGGCAACCCCGTGGCAAATGTCTTGTTGGTCAGGTCGGCTGTCAGCGCATCCGCCACCGCAAGCTGCGGCTCCGGGCGGATGATTCCACCCGTATCGCCCACCGAGTGAAAGACCTGGCGGCCTGCCGCCTTGATCTGCGCCAGCGTGCTCGCCGGCAGCACCGTGCCAAGGTCCATCACCGGAGGGTCAACGCGCGGCGTGGGAATCGGCTCGATAATCTGCGTGGCGCGCAGCTTGGTATCGGCTCGGATGTCGCTTGCGCTGTACGTGTAAAAGTTGTCGGCCGTGTAGGTCGGGTTGGCAAAGGCAAATGCGGTTTTGGACATGGGGGAAGGTCCTCTCTCCGTCTGAAGTTGCTGCGCGCGCGCAGCCTGCTTCCGGCAGAGCCATGCCGGCTCCGCCAGCGTGGCGGAATTATACGCCGAGCTCAGTGAACGGAAGATGATTCGCGTTCCGCACCATGTACCATGCACTCATGGCGCATCCACCCACGGCCCAGGGCGAAGCCATCGTCGCACTCGATGCAGTCTCCAGAAGCTATCCGCGGCGCACCGGCGCGCGCGTCCAGCACCATACCGTCGTCGATCGCGTCTCGTTCTCCATCGCGCCCGGAGAGACCCTCGGCCTCGTCGGTGAATCCGGCTCCGGCAAAACCACTCTCGCCCGCATGATCCTCGGCCTCGTCGCGCCCACCTCCGGCAGCATCCGCGTCCACGGCGTCGACCTCGCCCGCGCCACACATGCCGAGATGCGCGCCCTCCGCCGCCAGATGCAGCCCGTCTTCCAGGACCCCTACGCCGCGCTCAATCCCCGCATGAAGATCCTCGACATCCTCACCGAGCCCTTCGCCATCCACGGCGAGGCCGCCGGCGTCGATCGCTCCCGTGCCGCGCGCCGCGCCCGCGCCATCGAGTTACTCGCTGAAGTGGGACTCGACGAGTCAGCCCTCTCGCGCTATCCGCACCAGTTCTCCGGTGGCCAGCGCCAGCGCATCAACATCGCCCGCGCCCTCGCCCTGCGCCCCAGCCTGCTCATCCTCGACGAGCCCGTCTCCGCCCTCGACGTCAGCGTCGGCGCGCAGATCGTCAACCTGCTCCGCGCGCTCCAGCGCGACCACGGCCTCACCTATCTCTTCATCTCCCACTCCATGCCGCTCGTGCGCTACCTCGCCACGCGCATCGCCGTCCTGCGGCGTGGCCGCCTCATCGAAACCGGCGAAGCCGAAGCCCTCTGCGCCGCACCCCACGAGGAATACACCCGCCAACTCCTCGCCGCCACACCCGAACTCCCCGTCGCGTGAAGACCCGCACTTGTCAGCATGAGCAGCGAAGTGTCCCATACACGCCGACATTACTCAATTGATCTTGAAGGCTGCTTCTAACAGCGAATAATTGAATGGCTATCATGTTTGTTGCTCGGTCAGCGGGGCTTTTGTGCACGATGCTCGCACTTCGAAGTATAGTGAGATGACCCCTGAGCAATGTGAGGCAGTTATGCTGATTCCTTTGGCAAGAATGTGGGAGAGGGTAGAAATTGCCCGACAAGACTCCGATACAGCCCTGTTCCTGCACCTCATGTACGCAGCTGAATTGCTCGTCAAGCTAGTGTAGTCCGCCGTTAATCTCATGCTTTAAGCAAAGTGGTGCGTGCGCGGGTGACCTTTTCTAAGATGTCGTTGGCTTTGGCAGTCCAGATGAAGGGCTTGGGGCTTTTGTTGTGGCGGTCGATGTAGTCGCCGATGGCCATGATGAGTTGTTCGAGGTCTTGGAAGACGCCGCGCCGGATGCGTTTGTCGGTTAGATCGCGGAAGAAGCGCTCGATCATGTTCAGCCATGAAGCCGAGGTGGGCGTAAAGTGCATATGGAAGCGTTTGTGTTGTTCCAACCACCGGTGGACACGCTCATGTTTGTGAGTGGCATAGTTGTCGCAGATGATGTGAATCTGCTTCTCCTCTGCGACGGTGTGGTCAATCATACGCAGGAATCGTAGCCACTCTTGATGCCTGTGACGCTGCTGGCATAAGTGGTAGACCTCTCCGTTGGCGGTGTTCAGCGCGGCAAAGAGCGTAGTCGTGCCGTTGCGCTTGTAATCGTGGGTCATGGTCTGGCCGCGTCCCTTCTTCAAGGGCAGACCGGGCTGGGTACGATCCAGGGCCTGTATCTGGCTCTTCTCATCGACGCTAAGCACCAGGGCATGCTCGGGCGGATCGAGATAGAGACCGACAATATCTTCCAGCTTGGCGGCAAACTCCGGGTCGTTGCTAACCTTGAAGCTTTCCATGCGATGCGGCTTTAGTCCGTGCGCTCGCCAGATACGGCCCACGCTGGACTCGGAAATGCCCACCACCCGTGCCATTATGCTGCGCGACCATTGCGTAGCGTTCAACGGCGTGCATTGTGTGGTCTTGGCCACGACTTCGGAGATCTTCTCAGCGCTGATCGTCGGCGTACGGCCTGGGCGCGGTGCATCCTTCTCCAGTCCGACCACCCCCAGAGCCAGGAATCGGTTGCGCCATCGCCAAGCCATGCGTGGCGTGACCGACAGGCGCCCGGCAATCTGCTTGTCCTGAAATCCGTCTGCGGCTAGCAGAACGATGCGGCATCGCTCCACCACACGTAAAGGCGTGGTCCTCCTCCGCACAAGACTCTGTAATTCGGCACGAGCTTCCGTACTCAGTTGGATCTCTGGCGCAACGCGCATTTGGTCACCTCAACTGTATATGAGACGACCATCACCCTATAATGGACTATATTTGTGGCGGGCTCCGCTAGGCAATAGGAGTTCACCTCACAGAATGCTCCAATGGGTATTGCGTAAACGCTTCTCACATACAGAAACCCGAAGACCGGCGAGTTTACGCGGCCAGAATTGAAAGTGGAGGCATTCACTGACTGTTGACATTAGACCACTGGTCTATTAAATTAGACCAGTGGTCTGGTACGATGCCGCTGAGAACCAAAGATTTCGAACTGCGCAGGTCGGAAATCCTGGACCAGGCACTGGCTTTTTTCTGCAAACACGGCTATGACAATGCCAGCCTCAATGAGCTCATTACTGTATCGAAGATCTCGAAGGGGGCCTTCTATCACTATTTTTCATCGAAAGGGGCCCTGGTCGCTGCAATCGCAGACAGACTTGCGCGTGAGGTATTTGAACAATTACAGCCCATCCTGAATGAGCCGGGGCTCAATTCGTTGGCGCGCTTGAACGCATTCCTTTCTGAGGCATCCAGGATCAAGGCGGATATGGCGCCGACGTCGCTGGCCGTGTTCCGGGATTTGTTTCGGCCGGAAAATCGATCGCTCTACCGACAGATCGCCGCCGCCTGGGAAGACCTATTTCGGCCAGCGCTCACCACCATTATCAGCAATGGGGTCAAAGAGAAGATTTTCGACACCTTTGATCCAGAAGGCGTTGCCGATTTGATCCAGGAATTCGCATCGAGCACCCACCCAGTTGTCGCCAGCGCGCTTGACGCAGCGACCGAACAGCAAAGGAAAGAGGCTCTCCGCACCTTTCGGAAGCGGTTGCGGTTGCATGGCATTGTCGTTGACAGAATGCTTGGTCTTCCAGACGGAAGCGTGCAAATGTTGAACTTGCGGAGCGTCGGCAAGATCATGGAGGATCTTGCGCCCAAGCGTCCGAAGGCCATCAATCCGGGATCCAGGCGATAGCAGTTATCAGGAGGCGTTATGAATCAGAGGTTGGCTGAAACTCTCCTTTTCGTTCTTGTTGCAAGCAACGCAGCCCTACTGCTATTCATTGCCGGGGTGCTTCGAAAGGTAATGAACGATATGGATGAACCTGCATTTCAGCAGTTTGTAGGCTCGCTTTTTCGCCATTCCTCAAGATCTCCATTCATGCTAACGATATTGAACCTTCCATTTTTTGGTTCGATACCCTATTTCTATTTCTACGGATTCAAAAATCCGTGGATCACGTCTGGGCTAGCACTTTGGTTCGTAACCGGATGCATTGCGAAGGTCATTAAAGTTTCTGTGTACAAGAAGGCTGCTGAACCGCCAGATGCGGCTGGGCTTAAGGGGGAGCGTCGCCGGCTGTATTTTGGGAACACACTGCAGGCAATCCTCAATCTTGCCGCCATGGTACTCATGACGGTTGCATTCATAAAGTAGGCGGCGGCAGCGTCGCACCAGTTCCTCGCATCGAAACGCCTGTCCTCGCCAGAGAGAGTAGGACCATTATTCTATAATGGACTATATTTATGGCGGACTACACTAGCAGCCCGTAGTGCAAGTGCAGTGCGCGAGGCTGCGTTCCACCAGTTCGCCGCGCCGTCTGAGTAAGCACTTGCCGTAACGACCCTGCACTCGCCGCCGGTTCGCGTACACCGCCTGCTGCTGTCACAATGAGAGTCGTCCTCACGCATCTCTCGATGACAGGACGCCAAGCGAGTTCGCCAGCCAGTACGCGGCTAGCCACGTACTGGCTGAAACCTAAACCGGTCAACGACTAAT
>JAJXXG010000979.1 GCA_021781255.1 Acidobacteriota bacterium | reverse complement strand
CGCGACGCCATCCGCATCCCCATGCTGGCGCTGGCCACGCTGGGCGCGGTGGTCAACCTTCTGGTCTTGCTCTGGATCAGGCGGTTGCGCACCCGGCCTGCCGCGCAGTGGCGTCAAACGCCGCTCTCGCCGCGGCAGCGGCGCTCTGAGCGACTCCAGTTCGCCATGGCATTTCTCACTCTGCTGCTGGTGGCTGCCGAGATGTGGACCCACGCGCTGCTGCACCGCGCTTAGCGCCGCCCGCTCATGGCTCCGGCTTGCTCGGATCGTCCTGCGCGATCTCGCGCTCGATGCGTTCGTGCAGCCTCTTGCTGTAGCCGGCCGGGATCTCGAAGACACGCTCGTCGGCCAGCAGCACCACCACATTCCGCGTCGAGTCCAGCACCGCCGCGCAGATCTCGCAGGTCTCCAGGTGTTTGTCGATCTCGGCGCGCAGTTCGGCTTCCACCTCGCCATCGATGTAGGCGGAGATGTGTTCCCACACGTGCTTGCAGTCGATCCTCATCGCCACCATCCCAGCAGCCCTTTGCGGCCGGGCGCAAACCCCTTCAGCTTCGGCGCCAGGCTGCGCTGCAGCAGCGCGCGCGCCCGGTGCAGCCGAACCTTCACCGCTGCCTCGGATATCTCCAGCGCGCCCGCGGTCTCGCGCACATCCATCTCTTGGATATCGCGAAGGAGAATAACGTTACGATAAATCTCCGGCAGCCCGCCAATGGCTTCTCGCAGCAACGCGCCCAACTCCTTGCGCTCCAGCGCCTCGGCGGGAACCTCACGCCAGCTGGTCAGAACCGCCGGCGTAAAATCCCCCGACTCGCCCTCCGTCATCGCGTCCAGCGAGTCTTCGCGCGCATTCTGAACCCTCCGCAGCCGTCGCAGCCCTTCGTTGCGCGCTATCGAATACGCCCAGGTGCGAAACTGCGCTTCTCCGCGATACAGGTGCAGGTTGCGGTAGATCTTGATCGCCGTCTCCTGCGCTGCGTCCTCGGCCTCGGCCTGGTTGCGCAGCATCGAGAACAACAGCAGATAGATTCCCCGTTCGCAGGGCCGGATAAGCTGGTGAAATAGCTGTTTCTCGCCCGCCGCAATGCGGCGAATCATCTCCATTTCGAGCTCGGGATTGGCCGGCATCGTCATGCGCGCGCAAATGCGGGATGATGCCGCCCATCGGCCCGGCCACCCCTCAAAAGCACTATATCCTGCCTTCGCTCCGCCCGCATCCCTTCGCGGAACCAGAACTCTAACCGTAACTTTTTCAATTCAAAAGAAATAGTTGTTTAAAAACGGCAAACTAACGGTACAATTCCATGCAAGGAGCCCCTCAAGGAGAACTATGGCCGGAGACATGCAAATTACGTGCAGCGATTGCGGACAGGAATTTACCTTTACCGCCGCTGATCAGGCGTTCTTTCAGGAACGCGGTTACTCGATCCCAAAGCGTTGTAGAAACTGCCGTCAGGCTAGGAAAAACGAGCAGGGAGGGGGATCCGGCTACCGTTCGGCTCCTTCACAGGGCACGCCTGTGATCTGTTCCGGCTGCGGCCAGCCCACCACTGTACCCTTTGAGCCTCGTGGCGATCGTCCCGTCTACTGTCGCGATTGCTACTCGGCCCGCAAGGGCAGCGGTGGACCACGGTCCCGCGACCGCGGATAAATTCATTGCCCGGCTCCGGGGATTCACTCCGGGCCGGGCCGCAACCGCCGCAAGTTCCGCTTTCCCGCCTGGCGAGCAAAGGCAGTCAGGCAGTTAACTGCCGATCTCGCAGCGCATCGGGCCGCAGCCCAAGCCCTTTTGAATCTAATCTGCTACATACGCCGACGCACGGCGATCGCGTCTTCACGGCATCTTCCGTCATCGGACCGACAATCTCGACCCCTGTCGCAAGAGGACGCTTCCACCCTGCGTCTTCGGCGCGGGCGCAAATAGCCGATCTCGAAGAGGCGCGGTGTGAACCATCCTTTCCCTTCTGCAAGCCGCCGTGCGCGCGCGAATCCACTCCAGGAAGCCCATCTGCCATCTGAGGCTCCAACTCCGGCGTCGCTGCTCCTCTCTGCGGGCTCATGGCGCGGACGGCTCGTCAGAGCGCTGCGCCCGGCTTCCTTCATCCTGCTGGCGTCGCTCCTCTGCGCTCAAACCGGCAGTCTCGAAAGCCTCCTCGCGACCATGCGCAAACAGGTCCAGACCGCCGACTTCCGCGTCACCGGGCAGCTCGTCTGGGTGCAGCCGGACGGCGCGCGCCTCAACTATCCCATCACCATCAAGGCGCATTGGTTTCCCGGAGTTCTGCGCGAACGCGTCGACCTCGGTCAGCCTGCCGCCGCGCATCGCGAGATGCGCGAGCACATCCTTCTTGAGATGCGGCCCGACGGAGAAGACACCGTGCGCATCGCGGAACCGGGAGACACCGCGCCGCGTCTCTTGCCCTTCGCCCAATGGAGCGCGCACCCGCTCGTGCCCGGCTTCGACTTCGAGGATCTCCTCGATCAGCAGTTCTTCTGGCCGGGACAGCTCTCCGAGGGCAGCACGAAGTTCGGCGCCCGCACTTGCATCCTGGTAAGGAGCACGCCGGGGCCCGGAGACCACACCCGCTACGCGCAGGTTCGAACCTGGATCGATCCCAGCATCGACTTTGCCGTCTACATGGAAAAAACCCTGCGTGAAGGTGGCGCGGTGAAGGAGTTTACCTACTTCGGCCTTCGCCACGACGAGGGCGTCTGGTCCGCGCGGCAGATCGGGATCAAGCTGCGTGGCCAGTCCGGCTCGGTGCTCCTCATCGTTGATCGCGGCAGCGCCCATGCCCGGCTCACCGCCGCCGACTTCAGCCCCGCCGGGCTCACGCGCTTCTGATGCCGCGTCCGTCTCCGTCCGCTTGCGCCTCGCACCGCCGTTCCCGCTGCCCCGTGCGCCGGGGACCGCATGATAAACTGCCCTTATGTCAGGATTGTTCGCCGATCATCAATGTTTCCGGCGCACTCCCCTCGCCTTTGCACTCTGCCTGCTTGCCATTCTCTTCGCCGCTGAGGCCAAAGCCATCTGCTACGAACCGGCAAACTGCCTGCACAGCAATGTGCAGTGTGAGAAGGCGCTCCCGGCCGATCTGCCTTCCGCGGCCGTTGTGGGCATTCCGCAAATCTCCAGGGCTGTCTTTCCTTCCGCTATTCTTATGCTCGCCTCCATTGCGGTAAGTGCTTGGTCCGGAATTGCCTTCGCCGTCGGATCCGCGGCCCGGCCGGCGCCCGTCACCGCCTCGGCCCTTCATCTCTTTTTACCCTTTCTCTTCCTGCGCCCTCCACCCGCGCTTTGACCGGCACTGCACACAGGCTCTGAAGAACCATCGGGTTCGATGCCTAAGTCCCTTGTATCAACGGTTTCGCAGCAGCGGAACAGCGCTTGCCTGCGACAACGCAAATCCCGGGATCGGCATCATACAAGACAGCGCCAGGTACGATCGCTTCCCGCTGTCTATAACCCCTGGCAATCAGAGGTGCGCTTCACAGATAGGAACCTCCCATCTCCAGGAGTCGGATTTTCATGCCCAAAACTTTTTCTATGACTCTAGCCGCATCGGCGGCGTTTTGTGTGGCCCTTGGTTTCACTGGCTGCCATGACGAAGGAAACTCGGATCCGGCCGCTGCCGGCCCGCCCACGGCCCGGGTCGCGACCGCCCAGACCGGCGATATCGCCCACGTGCTCACCCTCGCCGGCCAGTTTCAGCCCTACCAGGTGGTGGACGTGCACCCCAAGGTCAGCGGTTACATGAAACACATCAACGTTGACATCGGCGACATCGTGCATCAGGGCGAGACGCTGGCCATCCTCGAAGTCCCGGAACTCAAGGCTGAACTTGAACAGTCCGCCTTCCAGCTCAAGCAGAGCCAGGAAGAAATCAAGCGCGCGCAGCAGGAGATCAACCGCGCTCAGGCGTTGAACTACGCGCTTCATGCCGAGTCCGCGCGCCTGCAGCAGGCTGCCGCCACCCGTCCCGGCCTGATCGCGCAACAGGAATTGGACAACGCCAACGCCAGGGACCTCGATTCCCAGGCCCAGATCGATGCCGCCAAGGCCGCGATGTCCGCGGCGCAGCAGCATGCCGCTGCGGCCCGCGCCAACAATGAGCGCGTGCAGGCCCTGCAGGATTACACCAACGTTACGGCGCCGATCTCCGGCGTCGTCATCTGGCGCTACGCCGACACGGGCGCCCTCATTCAGGGCGGCACCAACTCCAATGACTCCACCCTGCCGATCGTCCGCCTCTCCCAGAGCAGCCTGCTGCGGCTCCGCTTTCCGGTTCCAGAAAACGATGTGAAATACATCAAGGAAGGCAATACGCTCAGCGTTCGCGTCGATGCCATCGGGCGATCCTTCACCGGCAAGATCGTGCGCTTCACGCGCAACGTCAACTTTGAGACCCGCACCATGGAGTCTGAAGTTGATGTGAACAACAACGATCTCTCCATCGCGCCCGGCATGTACGCCAACGCCGCCCTGCCTCTGG
>JAJXXG010000161.1 GCA_021781255.1 Acidobacteriota bacterium | reverse complement strand
GCGTGTTTCCCGGTTGCCACATCCGACGGCACTGAAAGCTGCACGCTTTGGCAGCACGCCAGTCTTCAATTGCAGCCAACAACGGCGGTTGCCTATGCGGTCTGGCATTACGCGCATGTGACGGGCGATACGGAATTTCTGCGCAGTGAAGGCGCTGAGCTTCTCGTCCAGATTTGCCGCTTCCTGGCCACGCGGGGACAGTGGTCGGCCGGGGGGAAGTTTGGTTATTACGCCGTGATGGGCCCGGACGAGTTCCAAATGATGGTCAACCACAATGCGTACACCAACTACATGGCAAAACGCACGTTCGAGTACACGCTCGAGGTATTGAAGAGCATCCCTCCTGCCAGTGTGGGTGTCACAACGTCCGAGCTGGCAGAATGGAAACGCATGGCGGAGGAGATGCTGATCCCATATGACCTGTCCACGGGACTGTTCGAGCAGCATCTGGGGTTTTTCGACCTGCCGCACATCGATGTCGATGCCATCCCTGTCGAGGAATTTCCGCTCTATTCACATTGGGCGTACGACCGGATCTATCGCAACGACATGATCAAGCAGCCGGACGTGCTCATGTTCATGTTCCTGTACAACCAGTCGTTTTCAGCGGCAGAAAAGCGCGCCAACTACGAATACTATGAACCGCGCTGCATTCACGAATCTTCGCTCTCGCCCTCGGTCCATTCCATCCTCGCAGCCGAGCTGGGGCGCTCGCAGGAAGCCTTCGATTTCTTCCGCTTTGCAACCCGCATCGACCTGGACAATTACAACCGGAACGCGTGCGAAGGGATCCATACGACCTCGATTGCGGCAGCATGGATGAATATCGTATACGGTTTTGGCGGCATGCGCTCAGACGGCGACCTGCTGTCTTTCAAGCCGTCCATACCCGGGCACTGGAAAAGTTACAGCTTTCAGGTGACGTATCGACAATCTGTGATCAAGGTGGAAGTGAACCAGGCAAAAGCCTTTTTGCATGTCGTTGAAGGAGACCCGGTAAGAGTCAATTTCTTCGATAAGGCATGTGAACTGGACGGGACAGGCATCTCAATAAAAATCTAGCGCGTACTTATGATTCCCCGGCGGGAAGTGCCTCTTTTACCGGTCTTCAGGGGAGAACTGACAACTTAGCGCAGCGCATACAAGTAGATCAAGGACGTACCATGGAATGGAATATTACAGAGACAAACCAATTATTGCCGCAAGACATCGACCGCCAGGGCATCAAGTTCTTGATCGGGAATGGCTATTTCGGTTATCGCGGTACTCTGGATGAATTCAGGAAGGAAGAAAAGACAGCCACCATCGTTTCAGGCCTCTACGACAAAGTTGGAGATCAATGGCGCGAACCGGTCAACCTGCCGAACGCCGGGTTTGCGCAGGTCTTTTACGGCACCGAAGCGCTCAGCACGCTCTCCAGTAAAGTATTGAGCCATACCCAAAACCTCAACATACATACCGCGATTCACACGCGCGAGACCATCTTCGAAACGTCTGACGGCGCGCGAATCACGCTCAAGTCGCAGCGGTTCGCCTCGCTTGCGCAGCTTCACCTGCTATGCCTGGAGTTCTCACTCATCTCAGACCGCGATTGCAGCGTAACAATCCAGACAGGTATTGACGGCGAGGTCTGGGACATCAATGGTCCGCATTTGGACGACATCTCTGCGCATATCGAGGACGATATTGTATCCCTGGGGGCTGTGACTCACGAAAATTCGGTCCCCGTGGCTTTATCCGAATGTATCGTCTTCTCAAATAAGAATCGCACAATACCCGAAGATGCCGGGGAACTGCTCGATCAGCACTCGGTGCTGCGTACTTTTCGGGTGGATCATCTCAACAGGGGTTTTACGTTTTATAAGTTTGTTGCCCTGGTTGCCTCCGCGGATGAACCTGACCCAATGGGCACGAGCCGTGAGCTGTGCCGCATGGCAGCCAGACAAGGCTTCGAAGCTCAACGCGCAGCCCACGGTGAACTCTGGAAGCAGCGTTGGGACGCTTGCGACATCGAAATTGAAGGCGATCCGGTTGCGCAGGAAGCCCTGCGCTACAGCATCTACCAACTCCTGGCGAGCGTACCCGCCCACAGCGCGTCCGCATCCATCCCGGCAAGGGGGATTTCGGGTCAGATGTACAAGGGAGCCATTTTCTGGGATACAGAGATCTTTATGCTCCCGTTCTTCATGCATGCCTTTCCGGAGATTGCGCGCAACTTGCTGCTGTACCGCTATCACACGCTTGAAGGCGCGCGCCGAAAAGCGAGAGAGTATGGCTACCGGGGTGCATTCTACGCCTGGGAAAGCCAGGACACCGGCGACGATGTGTGCACACTTTTCAACCTGACCGATATTTTCACCGACCGACCCATGCGCACGTACTTCCGCGACAAGCAGGTCCACATCAGCGCCGACATCCCCTATGCATTCTGGAAATACTACGTTGCCACAGGGGATGCGAGCATCTGGTACGACGGCGGGGCTGAGGTTGTTTTCGAATGCGCACGCTTTTTCATGTCGTATGCCTATTACAGTCCCGATAAACAGCAGCATGAAATCCTGGATGTCACCGGTCCGGATGAATATCATGAGCGTGTTCACAATAATGCCTTTACCAATCGCCTGATTGCGCACACCTTCGATATCTGCCTGTTCCTTTCCGACTATCTGCAAAAGAACTCGCCCGAGTTCTATGACCGCCTGGTAGCTTCCCTGGGTTTTGAGGCAGACCTATCTCGCATCGCAGTTGTGGCTGCCAATTTGTACCTCCCGGACGAACTGCCTGAGGGTTCGGTCGTCCCTCAATTTGACGGCTACTTCTCACTCGAAGACACCTCTCTCGAAAACCTGCTGATGCGCCGGCTGGACCCCAACGAATACCTCGGCGGCGGCAATGGATTGGCAACGAATACTCAAATCATCAAACAGTCGGACGTGGTGTTGATGCTCGCGCTATTCAGCGAACGGTTCACAGCGCTGACAAAAGAATCGAACTGGGAGTATTACGAACCAAGAACCGAACATGGATCAAGCCTCAGCGCTTGCTCCTATTCGCTGATCGCGTCTCAGATCGGTAAGGTGGATTGGGCGTACAAGTATTTCCTCAAGACGGCAACCATCGATCTAACCGGCGAGGGCAAGCAGTATGTCGGCAAGCTCTATATCGGAGGCACACATTCGGCCAGCAGCGGGGGATCCTGGATGGCAGCCGTGTTCGGACTGTGCGGCATCCAGTGCCTGGGAGATACAATTTCGATCAATCCACGCCTGCCCGAGCACTGGCGCCAGGTGACGCTTCCGTTCGAGGTGCGCGGGCAAAAACTGCGGATCGTCATCACACACGAACAAATCACCGTCAAGCCACTCTTCCCATTGACTGAGAACCTTTCGATCACTCTTGGCGATTCGATCTATCCTATCCATCCCACAGGCGAACTGGTCATTCCATGGGTCAGCACACATGCTGAAAAAGGTGGGACGAGGGAGCGATCGTAAAGAGCTGATTCGAGCCGCCGATTCGATTGCACGGCCGTGGATTCAGCCGCATAATAGTTGTGCTTTCATTACGGTCCTTGCACCAGCACCCGGGGTATTCGAATGCTGGAGAGAACTCATCATCGCACACAAGGCGGCACACCAATGGCAGCTGGGGAACTCATCGAAGCCAACTCCGCAATCAAGCAGCATTGCCTTGATTTACTGCGTCAAATGCTAGGCACTGACAAGGACTTTCGCCCCGGCCAGTGGGAAGCTATCGAAGCGGTTGCATTGAAAAGGAAGCGGGCGCTGGTGGTACAGCGTACCGGATGGGGCAAGAGCCTGGTGTATTTTCTTGCAACCAGGCTGCTCCGCGAGCAGGGCGCAGGTCCAACGCTGCTCATCAGCCCGCTGCTTTCCCTTATGCGTAACCAGATCGAGACGGCAAATCGCATCGGCATCCGGGCACAAACCATCAACAGTGGAAACCGGCAAGATTGGGCGAAAGCAGAACTGGCTTTAATCAACAACGAGTGCGACATCGTCTTGATCTCACCGGAACGCCTGGCAAGCGAACATTTTCAAAGCTTCGTCCTGCCGCGAATTGCAGGGAATATGGGCCTGATCGTGGTGGACGAAGCCCATTGTATTTCCGATTGGGGGCACGATTTCAGGCCGGACTACCGGAGAATCGGTCAGCTTCTACGGACGCTCCCGAAAGAGATGCCCGTACTCGGCACAACAGCCACCGCAAATCTAAGGGTGATCGCAGACGTACAGGCGCAGTTCGGCTCCACCCTTGAGTTGTTCAAGGGTCCGCTTGCTCGTGAATCTCTCCGCCTGCAGAACCTTTTCGTTGGGAGCCGGGCAGAACGCCTGGCCTGGTTGGCTGAAAACCTATCGAAGTTCAAAGGCAGCGGCATCGTCTATTGCCAGACCGTACATGATACCGAGATAGTGGCCCGAGGGTTAAAGCAGCACAACTATAAAGCCGAAGCCTATCACGCCCAGGATGAGACTGAA
>JAJXXG010000515.1 GCA_021781255.1 Acidobacteriota bacterium | reverse complement strand
GTTGGGAGAAAGCGTGGAGCAGTGGGCGTTGACAGCGTGTGAGCAGACCGAGGGCTGTGGACTCCCAGGTCTCAGAAGAGAGATCTACAACGCAAGGACGAAGACCCGTCCCTGGAGACCACGAACCTTACCTCGCTACTGTCAATCCCTCCCAGCATCGAACCTCCCGCCGCCCTCATTCCACCCGCCCAATCTCCCGCCACACTTTGCCGACTATTCCCCCACTCCGTCGCACAATAAAGCTGTGCAGGGAAAATCCCATGCCCTCAATCCCCCATTACCCCACGCGTTGTCATCCTGAGCGACCGAAGCGCCAGCGGAGGGAGTCGAAGGACCTGCTTTGGCGCCAGGAAACACGGGCGAGCCTGTCGCGACAAGTGGATTCAGCGGCTGTGAAGCTGTGATCCTGTGCAGCACAGCCGAAAACATCCATTCCGGCTGTGAAGCTGTGATCCTGTGAAACTGTGCAGCACAGCCGGTGAGCACGCCTCCAAATGCCCTGTGCGCCTTACGCGCTCATCTCCGCGCCCTTCGCCTCGCGGCCCATCGCCGCCAGCCCGGCCAGCGCCAGTGCCACAATCACCACCGTCAGCGCCAGCACCGGCGGATACGTGCCCCACAACTCCGCCACGCGCGCCTGCAGCACGCCGTTCCAACTCGTCAGCAATCCGCCCAGCTGATACGCCAGTCCTGGCGCGGTCGCCCGCACCGGCCCCGGCGCCAGCTCCGTCAAATACGCCGGAACCACGCCCCACGCGCCCTGCACCATAAATTGCATCAGCACCGCGCCCGTTCCCAGCACCCACGCCGAGTGCCCATACGCCCACAGCGGAATCACCGGCAGCGAAAGCAGCGCCGCCGCCACAATCGCCTTCTTCCGTCCCCAGTGCTCGCTCGCCACGCCAAACACAAATCCGCCCACAATCGACCCAAGCCCATACACCACGCCTATCACTCCAACCACATGCGGCGTCAGCTTGATCTGCATCAGCAGAAACGTCGGATACAAATCCTGGGTCCCATGCGAGAAACTCATGAACGCCGTCATCAACAGCACCAGGAAGAAGAACGTCGGCAGGAATTCCATCAAATGTGGCGGCAGTAACGGCCCAGACAAGAACCCACGCTCACGTTTCGCTCTAGACTGTTTCCGCGCCTCCGCGCCCGCAAGCCACGCCGGGCTCTCTTCCACCTTCAGCTGTACATAAAGAACCAGCAGCGCCGGGCTCGCACCCACCACAAAAAGTCCACGCCATCCAATCCAGTGGAACAGCAGCCCAAACGCCGCTGACGCCAGAATCGCACCAAGCGCGTAGCCCTCCTGCAAAATGCCACTAAAGCCTCCACGGCCCTCCTTCGGCAGCGTCTCGAACACCAGCGCCGCACCAACGCCCCACTCGCCGCCCATCGCAATTCCGAACAGCGCACGCAGCCCCAGCAGCACATGCAGCGTGGGTGCAAATGCACACGCCAGCTCAATGATGGAAAAACTCAGAATGTTCAAAATCAAGACAGGCCGCCTGCCATACCGGTCCGCCAACATTCCAAAAACCAGCGCGCCCACCGGTCGCAGCGCCTGCGTCCAGAACACCGCTTCCATGATCGTGCTCACGTCGGTCCGGAAGTCGGCCGCCATGGCCTTCACGCAGAAAATCAATAGAAAAAAGTCCAGGCTATCCAGTGTCCAGCCCAGAAACGCAGCAATGAAGGCATGCCTTTGTGGCCGGCTCAGCCTGCCAAAATTGGGGAACAGTGACATTTCCGGCAGCATAGCAGAGCGCTTGCCGCTCCCGCGCAATCTGGGGAGGTCTGCACAAAGCCCCGAGATACAACACGAAAGTACCCAATCTAGATGTTCAATTGGGTGGTTTTCTGATTACCCATGACGATACTCTGAGGTGGGTGAACACTATGAGCGACCAACATACGCAGGCGTACCAGGATGCACTCGTTGATGCACAGGCTGAACTCCGCGAAATTCAGAGCCATTTCGACCAACTGGCGCGCCGTAAAACTTACCTGGCGCAATTCGTTGACGCAATTGCCCCGCTGCTCGGTCATGCTGAGCCTGCGTCGTTGCAAGCTCAGCAGCAGTCCCAGTTTGCGCAGGCGCAATCGCATCAGGTGCCCTCGCATGCCGATCAGCAGTTTGTGCCTGTACTCCAGCAAGCTGCTTCCACCCTACAAGAGCCTGCTCCGCTCCCTGCGCGGACAGCCGAGCCTTTGATTGGCCACGAGCCCGAGAAGCATGATGACATCTTTGCGAACTTCGCCGCGACCTCTGAGCCCGCGCAGGCTGAGCAACAGGCCGCACTGCAACAAAATGAAACAAAGGAGCCCGCGCCACAGCCCGCTTCCGGAGACCCTGCCTCAGGCGATATCGATCAGCGCATCAAGTACGCGCTTAACTTCGCTCTGCTTTCCTAACGTAAGCAGCGGCTTCCACTCTCACTTGCGCCGGCCTTGTGCCGGCGCAAGGCTTTTGTGCCTAATGCGGCCGCCCCGGCAAAATGAAATGCTCCGCGCAGCGCGGCTCGTAGAAGTCTCCCGCCATAATCACCGGGCTGTCATAGTGCGCTGGTTTGCCGTCCACCAGCCGCTGCGGATAAAGTGCCTTCGCCCCGCACGTGCAGTAGGCCACCAGCTCCGTCAGATTGCCGCTGTAAGTCCGCACCAGCCACGACAGGTCCAGCATTTCGCCAAACGGAAGCCCGCGAAAATCCAGCTCCAATCCGCTCACCATCACGTCGTAGCCGCGCTCCAGCAGTCGCTTTGTAAACAGGAATAAGTCCTCGACGAACTGGCCTTCGTCAATTGCCAGGCACTCCACGCGCTTGCCAATCCGCGCCTCTTCCTCGGCCAGCAAAACCAGTGCGCTCCAGGGGTCGGTCGATCTAAACTCCACCGCCTCCATCCGCCCGCAGCCATTCCCGTTCCGGCTCTCCACCAGTCCCGCGCGCGACTTCGTATCCGCGCTAGGCTTCAGCAGCAGCACATCCTGCTTGGCATACTGACGCCGAATCTCAATCCGCCGCAGCAGCTCTGCAGTCTTGTTGCTCCGCATCGGCCCCACAATCAGTTCGAGCTTGCCCAGCACGCTTCGTCCCCCGGCTTGATCTTCCAGCTTGCTCATCTTCAGTTGTGCAGCATACGCGCAGAGCCACATCGCGCCGCGCACCCTTGCATTCCACCGCAAACCACGCCGCGGTTTCAACCGCACCTGTGGATATCGCGGTTGCTTCTCCTTCTTCCCGTCGTTTATTTGTTGCAACGACTAACCGCCTTCGCGCGTCTATTTAATTATCGGCACGCCCACTTCCCCGGCCCGTCGGGCCCTCATACCGACCCTTATACGGAAAGGATTTTCTTTATGAAGCGTTTGGCACTTCTTTGCGGCATTCTTGCTCTCGCCGCTCCCCTGGCACTGGCACAAGCCACCACCTGGACGCCCGACCCTGCCCACTGCGACGTGAGCTTCTCTGTCCTTCACCTCAGCCTCAGCAAAGTCCGCGGCCATTTCGGTGCAGTCTCTGGAAAGGTAGTGATAGACCCGGCTGACCTCTCCAAGTCCCTTGTCGACGTCACCATCGATGTCACCGGTATAGACACTGGCAACAGCATGCGCGACACAGACCTGAAGAGCCCCAACTTCTTCAACATCGCCAAATTCCCCAAAGCCACCTTCGTCAGCACCAGTGTGGCCAAAGCACCCGACGGCCTAACCGTAACCGGCAATCTCACTGTGCATGGCATCACCCGGCCCGTAGTTCTTCACGTGGAAGGCCCAACCGGACCCGTGAAAGGCATGGACCAGAAAGAGCATGAGGGCTTTTCAGCCACAACCACCATCAGCCGCAAGGACTTCGGCATCGGCCCCGGTTATCCAGACAACATCGTCGGCGACCAGATTAGCCTAACCATCGACATGGACGTCGCGAAGCAGTAAATTTGCAACCCGGTGTGCAGTCCGTGCTCGCACGCGGCCCGCGCCCGCCAACCCCGGCATTACGAAAGACCCGCATGGCAGCTCTCAAGCACGAAATCGCCCAGCAGCAGCCCTTCTCCGGACCAGAGGAGGAGGCGCTGCTGAACGTGCTGCGCACGGCCGACTGCCTGGAGCGCGCCTTCCAGCACCGCACCCGCCAGTGGGGCATCACCTCCACGCAATACAACGTGCTGCGCATCTTGCGCGGCGCAGAGCCTCAGGGGCTCACCTGCACAGCTATCGGCGACCGTATGATTACCGCCGTCCCTGACATCACACGCCTGCTCGCACGCCTCGCCACGCTTAAACTCATTCGCCGCCAGCGCGACAAGAAGGACCGCCGCATCGTATGGACGCGTATCTCCGCCGCGGGCCTCGAACTGCTGCGCCAGATGGATCCGGTGATTCGTGAGGCGCCCGGAGAACTGCTCGGCCATTTGAGCAAGAAGGAACTTTTCGAATTCACGCGCTTGCTCGAAGCGGCGCGCCAGCTCTGCGCTGACGGCCAAGGCGCGGTCGCCT
>JAJXXG010000712.1 GCA_021781255.1 Acidobacteriota bacterium | reverse complement strand
TTCTTTGACGCATCCTCCAGAATCCCATGCGTCTTCACCTTTTTCCGTCCTACAAAATCAAACACAATCGTCGGCCGTCCACGAAACTCCACGCGCCGCTCGTTCCGCACATCCATAATCTCCAGCAGCCGGCTCACTGTGATAGTCGGCCCCTGCAGCGGTTGTCCCGGCGGCGTCTTCTCCGCCTTCTCCACCAGCTTCGCCACACGCTCCTGCTCTTTCTGCTGGTCATGCGCGTTCAGCGGCTGCCCGTTCTTTTTCACCGTTCGCTCAATCACGTGCCCATTCACAAAGAAATCCTCGGCTGTCACCGTCTCCGTCTTCGTCACCCGGCCGCTCGAATCCAAATCCTCAGTGGTCTGCTTAGAATTGTAGGTACAAGTCTCGCGAATTTTGTCCAGCGCACGCTGGTGCGCCTGCACTTCCCGCATCAGCGTTGGAATTTCCGGCAAAGGCCTTTCCCGCCTGTCCGGCAATGCCGCCATCGCGCTTGCTGCAGCCGCAGCTAGCAGCAGGATCACGCAACTCCAGCCCGTCGATCTCCCGAATTTCATCTGCGTATTCATCCTGCAGCACAGGCTCAACCGCGACCTTCGGGTTGCGACTTTCGTACTACAGCTTCTTCTGCTTTCGTACGATTTTCTTCCCAATTTTCAAGCCCCATGCTATACCTTAAAGTCCATAGTTTTCTTCTGCTTCTGTGCCTGTAACCCGCGCTCGAAGCTTGAACTGTAACCTTTTCCGGGATCCCCCGCCAGGAGAAGCCTGCAATGTTTCGAATCCTTATTCACTGGGTGCTTGCTGCCCTTTTGCTCATGGCGCTGATGCGCCTTGTGCCTGGCTTTTTTGAGCAGAGCCTCAACGCATCCATGTTGGTCGCCGTCGCCATCGCCTTGGCAAATGCAATCATGGGCTTTGTGCTCAAGCAGACAAGCTTCCCTTTGGCAATCGTGCTCTTTCTCATGTTGATCTGTGCTGCAAATGTTGCCATGATTATGTTTGCTTCTGAAGAGGTTGATGGCTTCTATGTCTACAACCTCTCACCAGCGCTGTGGACCGCTGGCGCACTCACGGTGCTTGCACTTGTGATGCGCTTGTTCATGAAAGGCGAATAGTCGAACCTCGCTGGTCATGCACCTTGATGCTGATCCGCCTACCGGTTCGTCGATACTGCCTTTTGGGGCTGTCCTTTTGCATGCACGCCAACTTGTTTGTATGCATGTCGCCTATTGGCTTTCATCTTGCCTTTTGTGCTAGTAGTCGACTTCATTTTGTGCGGCGCATGAGGCACGGCCGGCGGATGAAGTGTCTGTGGCGTGCGCATTGCTCCTGCGCTCGAAAATCCTCCCGGCACAGCCAGATGCGGCAAGGTGATTGCCTGCGGCGCTGCGGAATGCCGGCCATAGCTCGCCACACTCCAGCCGCCTCCCACCACAGCTCCCACAATTGCCGCTGCGGCGAGCCCACGCATCGCCGCGCTGCGTAGCCAGCCTGGCGGTTCCTGTTCGCCACTCTTCCAGGCCAGCACTTGCCCTCGTTGCGCGCCGTCCATCAGCCTTGCCTTGATACGCTCTTCCAGGCCTTCAGGCGAAGACACGCCTGCCAGCATGCGCAATGTCGCTTCCGCCTCGACAAAGTCCCTCTTCAGTTCCTGGGTTCCGCGCTCATCCATTCGATTATTCATCGAAGATTCCTTGTGTGATGCAGCAAATCCGCCATCAGATTGCGGGCCCGGAACAACCGCGAACGGACGCTCGATTCCGTTATTCCCAACACAGATGCAATCTCCACACTCGAGAGTTCCTCAAATGCGGAAAGGAATAGAACCTCTCGCTCCTTATCCGGAAGTTTTTCCGCGCAGGCAAGCACATGCCTATGATGTTGCGCCGCTACCACTCGCTGTTCTGCACTCAACCCCATCGCAGGCAGCACACGCGCCAGATCCGCAACATCATCCGTCTCCGGCCGCGTCTTCGCGCGACGCTTGCGATCCAGAACTAGATTCCACACAATGCGGATCAGCCACACGCGATGGTCGCGCACCTCATTCAAAGAGTCGCGATGCCTCAACACGCGCAGAAACGTTTCTTGCACGGCGTCTTCTGCGTCTGCTGGATTGCGAAGCACACAGAATGCCACCCGATAGAGCATGGATGCATGCTCATCCACAAGGGCGGCTAGTGCTTCTTCGTCGGTGTGCTGGCGGGTTTCGTCACGCACGGCGCTCGGAGCAATCTCCATCCATCCCGCAAGTACGGACTGTGCGGCGCTCATACCTGCTTAGGACGCAGCCGGCCCGCAATTCGCTCAATGTTTTGCGCTGCCCAACTTAATCAAACCGCTGGCTGCTGAGCCTCGTCGGCTCACTGTCCGGCCAGTTTCTGAGCAGCAATAGAACCTGCCGCACCATTCTTGTCTGCATCTCTGACCTTTGCCCATAGGGTGCGTGCCTGGTCCTTCTTCCCCGTCGCAGCGTAAAGATCGGCCAGCTGCAGCTGCGCCACTGTCGCCGGCACAGTTGCAGATGGCTTTGCGATGATTCCGTTGTACTCCTCAATCGCCTGCGAATCGCGGCCTGTCTGCCGATAAAGTCCTGCGAGCGCTAACTTGGCAAGATTCGTGAGATTCCGCCCTCCGCCGCTCTCGGCCTTCTTCAGCTCCGCTTCTGCCTGCTCGTTCTTGCCCAGATCCTCATAGGTCACTCCGGCAAAATAATGAGCCTTGGCGCCCGCGGCCAACCAACCATACTTATCTGCGACGGCGAGAAACTCCTTGTTGGCAGCCTGCGCGCGATCGGTTGTTGTCGAGAATTCGCCGTTCAATGGCGGTGCTCCCGGCTCTGCAAGCGGAGCAGAGTAAGTATCCAAGGCTGCTCCCAGCGCCGCCTCAGCAGCTGAGGACTTCATGTTCCAGAAAATCAGGGCACCAATCAACAGCACCAGCACGACTGCGCCTGCAATGGTCCAACGCATCACACCCTGGCGGTGTCCGGTTAGCCAGGTCACGCTTGTTTTGGTTGCCTGGGCAAATTTGTCGCCCTTCAGGGCATGACGTGTTTGTGTATCCACGGAGTCTTTTTGTCCTCGGTCGAATGACTTGCAGGCGGGTGCGAACAGGAGGGAGCACAGCCACTGCAACCCACTTAGTGTACCAGTGTAAGAAGTTGAGAGTCCACCGCGCCGGGGTCTTCAGCTCCCTTGCGGTTGAGACGTTGCCCGCAGCGCACGGATGCGCTCGATCGCGCTGTTCAGGACGTCTTCATCCTGCAATGCGCGTCTACCGCGAGCTAACAGAAGTTCAACATAATCAATCATGGGAAGACCGCGAGACTCGGCCTCTCTACACATTTCCTCCGTCACTTCAACTGGTATCTGCATTCAAGCACGGACCTCGTCCTGCTCATCGGCAGCTTCACCCGGGCTAACAGTTGCTGTTCCGGAGCGCGTCAGTCTCTGCATGCATCCCACTCATTGGTAACCGCAGCAGGCACTCTGGCGCGGCTCTCTTGCCCTCATGACGGGACCGGCGATAGGCTTAAAACATGTACGAAGACTTTCACGTCACCGACCGATGGAGCGGCGAAGATCTGCACTGCCGCTGGAAGGCCAACATCGTGGCCATTGCCACCCGTCATGCCGACGCTACCGACGTACGTTTTGACGTGAATGGGCGCCGCATGTGGATCGCTCTTCCCAACACAGCATGGGTCGAGCAAAAAAAGCGCTCTGGAAAAGTGATTACCGATCAACTGGCCGCACAAATCGCCGGGCGCTATCTGAAGCAGATTGTTGAAGAAGGCTTTGATGCCCGCCGCGAGCTCTACACGATGACGGTACCGGAAGTCCTCGTGCACCTTGAAGCGGTCGTCGAAGAGGCACGCGCGCAAGGATTCATGCCACCCCTGCCCGTGGGAATCTGAATTTCGAGTTCACCCTGTGCCAAACCGCCCAGAATTGCAGAAAACTCTGACGTACCTGTTGTGAATCCCAGAAAATTGACTTGCCTATTTGCCCTCTCGGCTTTAGTCTGTCCGCCAGCTCAATCAAGGAGGCTGCATGGGACACGGAATTATTGCCTGGGTTGTGATTGGCGTTGTCGCTGGCTGGATTACCGGAAAGCTGATGAAAGGTTCCGGCTATGGCTTCATTATGGACATGATCGTCGGCCTGGTCGGGGCGCTAGTAGGCGGTTTTTTGTCCAGCCGCCTTGGATTAGGTGGCGTCGGGCAGCACGGACTCATCATAAGCATCGTCATTGCTGTCATTGGCGCGGTGATCTTTACTTGGCTGATCCGCCTGATTACTGGCAAGAAATCCTGACAATCTGATCGCAATCTCTTCTCGCACACAAAGCAAAAGGCCATGCCCGAAGGCATGGCCTTTTAAAGATATATTGCCGGCGATCACCTAATCTCCCACACAGTCGCCCGTGCAGTACCATCGGCCCAGCGAGGCTTAACTTCCGTGTTCGGGATGGGAACGGGTGATCCCTCGCAGTATGGTCACCGGCAAA
>JAJXXG010000890.1 GCA_021781255.1 Acidobacteriota bacterium | reverse complement strand
TGGTTGTTGTGATAGAGTGCGCTTTGCGCCTTGATGCCATGCAGCGCCATCTCTACACTTTGTGCGTTGGTGAAGTAGATATCGGGAAATCCGTCGCCGTCATAATCAATCAGCGCCACACCGCCGCTCATGGATTCGGCGATGAACTTCGCTTCCGGGCTTGAACGATGATCAAAGTGAATACCCGTTTGCGCCGTGATGTCGACCAGACGCGCATAATTCTTGAGCAGGCCTGTCTCTTTTGCTTCGGCCGCGGCTTTGGCCCGCTCGGCAGCGCTCAGAGGTGTCGCGGTTCCCATTTGTGCAGCCGCAGGAGTACAAACGCACAGCAGCAGGAGCGGCGCACAAGGAGACAGTACGCTGAGTCTCCTTATCAATCGCCAGAGCATCACGCGGCCTGATGCAGCTTTACTTCTCATGCGGTTCGTCCGCGCGAATCTCGTTTGGCACAATCAGCAGGTCCTTATACTCGGCGCGCAGCTTGTCTTTCAAGTCCTTCAGCTTCTTGTAAATCTCAATTTCGCGCCGGGCTTCCTGCATTTTTCCCTGCCTGCGATAAAGCGTGCCCAGCCGGTAATGCGCGATGGCATTGCTCGGTTCCTCCTGCACGGCCTGCTGCAACAGCGGCAAAGCCTCATTGGGCTTGCCCAAATCAATGAGAGTCTTCGCCATGCCGAGTTTTGCATCGGCATTGTCTGGCTCCAGTTTCATGGCCTGCGCATATTTCTCGCGTGCCTGGGCAAAATTGCCCTTCGTTGAATCCATCTCAGCCAGCCGGCACAGCAGCTTCACGCTGTCCGGATCCTGCTTGTAGGCGATCTGATACTCGGCCAGAGCCTGCTTCTTCACCTCCACATTCTGTGAGGTGTTCAGCAGCTCCGCCAATTCAAAATGCACTCCCGGCAAATTCGTATTGATGGCAATGGCCTTTCGATATTCCGCGATTGCATCGTTGGTCTTGCCTTCACGCGTGGCTTCATGCGCCAGCATCTGGTGCATCTGCGCGGAGTTTGGCGCATGGATGGCAAGCGATAGCATCGACTCACCGGCAAGATCGGTGTAGGTGCGATAAGCCGCGTAAAGGACCTCGGGATTATCGGGCGCAACCTTGCGCAACTGCGCAAGAACAGGCGCTGCCTGCTCCAGAGCGCCCGTTTGCGTATCCAGCGTCACAATCTCAAGCCCCACCTGCACTCGAAACTTCTCGTCAGAAATATGCGGAAACGCTGCCGCAAGATCCTTGCGGCCGTCGGCATAATCCTGTGTGCGCACCTCAGCCAGCCCCAGCAATCCCTGAATCTTCGCCAGTTCAGGATTCGCCGTGACAGCTACGCGAAGATGGGGAATCGCCTGCGCTGGCTTGCCTTGAAAAAAAAGAAGAACTCCCAGATTTGCCTGCACATCGACGTTGGAGGGATCAAGCTCCGCAGCGGCCTGCAGCTCGGGAATCGCCTGTGCGGGCTGCCGCTGCCGCAGATAGTTTTCCGCCTTTTGCAGGTGCCCGGCAAGCTCGCTCTGTTTGTTTGCCGTGGTCTGTCCCGCGGCTGCCGCCGCTGCAAGCAGCAGCGCCGCCAGGGCTCCTTTCACCATCTGTTTGGCTCCCATCCTCAACGGTCTAGTTTATAGGTTCCCGCACTTCGCGGCTCTGCGCCAGCAGGAAAAAACAAGGGAGACGGCGTACTTCACCGTCTCCCCGCGTTTTGTTGCAGCTTCCTGCTTAGAACGACAGGTGCGCTCCAAGCTGAACGTTTCGTCCGCCCACCGTGGTGGAGTTGATCACCGCGGTGTTCGTATACGGTGTGCCCACGCCACTCGATCCGCCCAGGTTCGTATTCGGGTTGCCGAAGCTGGGATGATTGAAGACGTTGGTCGCATCGCAGCGAATCTGCAATTGGACATTTTCCCACGGCAGCGTGAACGTCTTGCCACCGGACAGGTTGAAAGTGTTAATCCCCGGCCCGTAGAGACTGTTGCGCCGCACATTGCCGAAGGTCCCATTGGCAGGCTGCGTAAAGGCCGACGCGTTGTACCAGTTGTTGATGCTCTGGTGCTGCGGCTTCCAGCTCACCCCGTTGTTCCAGTTGGGGAAGGCCGAACCCGCCAGCGCATAGGTGTTCTGGTTGGAGTAGACCGTGAACGGATTGCCCGTTTGCAGTATCACCGTTCCGGCCAACTGCCAGCCGCCGACCAGTGCGTCCACGATTGCGTTGTTGTTCAGGAACATCTTGCCCCGGCCAAACGGCAACTCATAAACGGCGTAACCCTTGAAGGCATTGCGCACATCGAAGTTTGAGTTGCTGTAGTTGGCATTGGGGTTGGATGCATCCTGGTAAGGCTGCTGGCCGGCGCGGCTTCCCCAACCGGAGGAATCCATATCGTCCAGCATGTGCGCCCACACATAGTTAAAGCTGAAGCTCAATCCATTCGTCATGCGCTTGGTAATGGAGGCTTGCAGCGAGTTGTAATTGGAAACGGCATTGTTCGTGCTGCCACCAATCCCCTGGTACACCGGATAGGGACGGAATGCCGAGTCGTTTGACGAGCGGCTCGCCGCAGGCACCTGGTTCAGGTCCGTGGGAAATGCCAGGTCGTATCCATGGCTGGCCACGTAGGCAACCTGTGCGACGTAGTTTGTTGTCAGTTCACGCTGCACAGAGAAGTTCCATTGGTAAATCTTCGGCACAGGCGTGTGGTATTCCTGATAATTCACACCTTGTCCATTGAATCGTGTCGGATCCGTGCTGGCTGCCGAGTAAGGCAATGGCGTGCTGGTGCCAAAGACCGTTCCCGGCCCATCGAGTATCGTCACAGGTGTAATGCCGTTCGAGTTGTCTGAGAGACTTCCCGAAGAACCGAACGGGCTTCCCATACCGCTTCCATAGGTGTCCAGACTCCAGTTATAGGAGTAGAGGCCGAAGCCACCACGAATAGTTGTGTTCGGTCGCACCAACCAGGAGAAACCTGCGCGGGGCAGCCAAGTGTTGAAGACGTTGGCCTGCAGCGCCGTTCTTCCATTGGCGTGCGTTGACGCATACCATTCGGCGCCAAGCGTGTTAGTTGCCGGGTTGGTCACTGTTGGGTCAAAGCTGTCAATGTTTCCATGCACTTCGCTCCAGCCATGGTTGATCTGGTAGCGAAGGCCCAGGTTTACCGTCAGGTTCGGCTTCACCTTCCAGTCGTCCTGGATAAACATCTGCGGGCTCTTCAGGCGAGCGCCATACTCCGGCGTTACACCGGCGTTCCAGCTGTTCACATAGCCCAGCAGGAAGTCCGCATACTCCATACCGGTTCCGGCCTTGGGCGACGCAATGCCGGTGATGGGGTCCACCGTCCACTGCTGCGTGTACTGGCCGGTGAAGTACATCTGACCTGCATTCGTGTTACCCCACGCCGTCGAGTCATCACGGTAGATGAGCAGTTCTCCGCCGAAGTGGAGAATGTGCTTGCCGCGAATCATCGTAATCACGTCAGACGGATCAAAGACGTGCTCTTTGTAGACCGAGTTTGAGCTGGGATTAATCCAGGCATATGGATAGGTGCCCTGGAAGTTGATGGCTGGGATGGTGTCAGCCTTCGCGAACTGCCAGCCGAGCTGCGCCGGATAGCCTTTGCCCAGTGAGAGGTCCTCGAAGAAGTTGCCCTGCCATGTGTAGCCCATGCGCGCTTCGTTGATCGTTGAGGGGCTGATGTTCCACACGTCGGTTATCTGCGCGTTGTTGTTGTCCACGTCGCCGGACTGGCACCCAATCGGGCATGCCGTCACCTGGCTGGGATAGATCACAGGCGTGTCGCTCTGCGTGTCTGACATCGTCAGCCGGTTGTTCGGGGTGATGTCGTAGTCCAGCCGCCCAAAGAAGCGGCGGTAAGGCGTGGATTGCAAGACGCTGGCGTAGTAGTTGTTTTGTAGTTCTCCCTCTGATCCGATATTTCCTTGAACAAATTGCGAACCCGGGATGTGGTTGCTCGGAGTTGGATACCACTGTTGGAATTTCGCTGCCACAGCGTCAATCAGGTTGGATGGAATCTTGTTGCCGTTCTGGAACTCGCTGGCAAAGCTCTGGCGCACAGGATACGGGTTACCATTCGAATCATAGGCAATCGTTTGAGTCGTCGGGTCATAGATGTTCTGCATGCCCGTGAAATCGCCTGACATCACCGCTGGCGTAGGAATATTTTGGTAGCCCGAGCTGTTGCCGTGATCCACAATCTGGTCGTAGTTGAAGAAGAAGAACATCTTCTTCCGTAACACCGGACCGCCAATGGTTCCACCGAAATTGTTGAAGCGCAGGAAGGGAATTGGCCCAAGATTCGCTCGCGGGTTGCCAAATTCGTAGGGATACGCCGTCAGCGCGTCGTTCTGCAGGTAATCATAGGCCGATCCGTGAAAACGATCCGTGCCACCCTTGGAAATCTGGTTGATGATGACGCCGCCAATGCCATACTGCGCCGAGAACGACGAGGTGTTTATCTGCAGCTGACTTACCGACTCAAAAATCGCCGGATTGGCGTTCTG
>JAJXXG010000908.1 GCA_021781255.1 Acidobacteriota bacterium | reverse complement strand
GGGAATCTCGCAGCGAGATCTGGCCAAGCGGCTCGGCGTTCACGAGTCGCAGGTTTCGCGCGACGAGCGCAACGAATACTTCGGCATCACGCTGGAGCGCACGATCCGTATACTGGATGCGCTCAATGTACGGTTGCGCACCAAGGTGGAAATTGAGCCTGACAAGCAGGAGATGGCTGTTGCGTGATTATCTCCCAAGAACTCTGTGCGCAAGCCCATTTCTCAGAAGCTATGTAATCGCGTCGCAGAACAGCTTCCAAATCGAACCAGCAAAGGGAAGAGGCTTATCTAATACGATGCAATGGCCCCTACGCCTCAGATGATTCCTTTTCCACGCCGGATACCTCAGAAATGGGCGCGACGGTCGCTGAGAGGTAAGCCAAAACGCGGTCAATCAATGCGATTCGCATTTCGGTGTTTGCACGTTGCAACGCAGGATTCTGATGCTCGCCAAAGCCGATTTGCAACGGCATCGCATCGATGATTGGACTCAACAGCGCACACACTTTTCCATCCACCTTGTACGGTCCCATCAAGGCTGCTTGCAGGAGTTCGCCGTGTGCTCGTGCGGCCTCCCGGTTTTCATCTTCCGTTGGGCCGTCGCCTTGCTGGAGTCCGTGGACTTGTGTCTTTCGCATGGAGAGTTTCAATGCCTCCAGGTTTGTGACGATTCGTTCCGGTTCTTGGACATGGGCAAAGTTCTCCCGAAGAGACTGCGCCAGGCTCGCCTGCTGCTCCTGCTGGGCCTTCTGTTGCTCTGGCGTTAACGAAGCCACCACGATTGTCGTCCCTGGCGGAATCTGAGTCCAAGGCTCGACGATCTTGTCCAGACCTATATCCAATGCATGGCCGACCCACTCCTCGATGTAATCTCGGCGGAACTGCACAACAGTCTTTCCAAACTCCTTCAGCCGGTTGCCGAACTCCTCTCCTTGCAGCCCTGTATCGGAACAGGCTAAAAACTGCGCTTCGAATTGAGCCGTGAACAATCGAACCTTCTGGTCGATAGAGTTGATCTTTTTTGGGTCCTCAAAATAGAGGCCGTTGTCTTTCAGTATCCCTACGCTGATCGGAGCCTTCACGTAATTCGAGGTTTGTTCCGCCAGCCACATCAAGTACAGTCCTAAAAATACTCCTTGGGAGATCGGCATCCCGGCGCGATAGAAATTTCGTGCTGCGTACTCGTACCGCTCATCCTCTACGCCAACAAGCGCGTAGTCTGTGACCTCGATTGGGTCTCCTGTAATGGTCTTCCATAGACGGCATTTCTTATCTTTCTCAGAATAGGCACCGAGCAAGAATCTGAATGTGCTGTCGATCTTGCGGATCTTCACCTTTTTCTCTTTGACGAAGGCCAGTAGATCGTCTTTGAAAACCTGTACGGCAGAATCAAGCTCCGCGATTTCAGATTGCTGGTATTTCTGGCTGAACCTGCCAACGAATGCGTCAATCAAATCGCCATCACCACTTCCTGCAATCGCCATCTGCACCTTGCCTACTGCGATCGGAACGAGCTTTTGCCGAGTGGCACGATAGCTGCCGACCGTTTCTTGAGAATCTGCACAGATCACGTAGCCATCAGCACATTTGAATCCTGCAATCAGGGTCATAAAGATCTCTTACCTCTGCAAAAAGCATAAACCTCTTAATTAAGGGAGGAAGTCTCCTGCCCTCGCTCCAGTCGCCGCTGATGCCAGCGTCTTCCGCTCCCCACCTCTGCGGGGCCTGTATCCTGCCCCGCAACGCCCGGCCCTGAATACAATGCGGTGCAGCCTTCGGCTGGACCACCGGTTCGACATTCATTTCCCGGCGAACTCTAGGCTCCGTTCGGCTCCTTCTGTCAACTCCGCTTGTGCAGCTCCGCGCGGCATAAAAACCGCCGTGCTCGCTTCCGCGCCCCTTGCGGGCTTCGGGAGTTGACAGCGCCTCTCTGCGCCCAATTCGCCAGTCATGAAATGAATGTCTTTTTTTAGCCCTCCCAGGGCTGAAAAACGGCAAATCCCGCTCCGAAGGAGACGAAAATCATGACCTACGCAGCAACCAGCAGCAACACCGCCACCACCGCGCCGCACAGCAATAATGCGGCGCTCCGCAGTGAATCTCCCTACCAGCAGCGCACCACGCAGCGCGACAACCCCACGCAGCAACTCATCAAGCAAGCCGTGGATTACCTGCTTGAGCAGCTTGAAGCGGGCAAGAGCGAGACACTGACTGCATATCTCGCGGCGATGGCCCGTTTCCATAGTTACTCTTTCGGCAACATCATGAGCATTGCGCGGCAGCGCCCCACCGCGACCCGCGTCGCCGGGTTCCACACATGGAAGGAGTTGGGCCGGTTTGTGAAGCGCGGCGAAAAGGGTATTCAAATTCTCGCGCCGATGGTTGGACAACGCCGCAAGAGAGACGACGCCGACCGTAACCGCGCACACGACGACAACGCCAAGCCCTTGCCCGTGCTGATCGGCTTCCGCGCCGTCTACGTCTTCGATGTGGAGCAAACCGAAGGCGCGGAGCTTCCCGAGTTCGTGCACAACATTACCGGCGAAGTGGGCGAGTACCGCGAACGCCTGATTGCTTTTCTCAACGCGCAGAATATCGCGCTCGAATACACCGAGAACATCGCGCCCGCTCTTGGCGTCAGCTACGGCGGAAAGATTGCCATTCTGCCCGGCCAGTCGCCCGCCGAGGAAGTTGTGACGCTGGTTCACGAGTTGGCGCACGAATACCTTCATAAGACGGAACGGCGCACCAAGACCACCGCCACGGTGCGCGAGACTGAGGCCGAGGCAGTTGCTTTTATCGTGGGCCAAGCCATAGGCCTTGAGATGGGCCGCGCCTCTTCGGACTACATCCAGATGTACGCCGGAAACGCGGCGCTGCTGGCCGAGAGCCTCGAAGTCATCCAGCGCACATCAGCGGTTATTCTCGACGCCATCACCAGCGAGACGAGCGGCAAAATGTCCGCCGCCTCTGTCACCGCGTCAGAGGCGCAAGACGAAATGGCGGAGGTGGCGTAATGAAAACCATCCTTCGCATTCTGGAGCGGGCCGGAGGCTACCGGCCCACGCTCTACCTCAAAATCGAGAACCCGCCCTTCATGGCACTTGTCATCGAAGCAACACCGGAGCCGGGGCCGTGCGGCGCTCCTGCGATCTCCATCGCGCACTACGGCGAACAAAACGGCGACCTGATGCGCGACCCGGAGATGTGTTTCGAGTTGGCGAAGCCGCCTCTCTGCGACTTGTCTCTCTCCGCTTTCTATTTCAGAAACGACTATCTCGGCATCGAGCAGTATTCGCACTACCGGGACGGCGACAACTACGCTTTCCTGCCCGACCTTCACCGGCAGCAGGAAACCTTTGCGCGGCAGTGGGACAAGAACATTCGCGCGCAGGGATTTCTCGAAGCCTTTACGGACAAGTCGATTCGCGGCTAGTCCGCTTCCTGCGGAGCGGACCCACGCCAGACGTGTCCCCGCTTCGCGCGCTTTCACCTTCAACCGCTCGAAAGGAGCAATGAACATGGAAACGACCGTTATCAATGCCACCGAATACCGTGAGCTTCCTCTCGCTCTGCTCAACGAATCGAAAACCAATCCCCGCCGCGTCTTTGATGAGACGAGCCTGAAAGAACTCGCCGCATCGATCCGCAGCCAGGGCGTTTTGTCGCCCTTGCTTGTCCGGCCACTCACGGAAAACGGCTTCGAGATTGTGGCCGGTGCGCGACGTTACCGCGCCGCACAGATGGCCGAAGCCGTCACCGTACCGGTGCGCATCAAGCAGATGAGCAACGCCGAAGTATTGGAGGCGCAACTTGTCGAGAACCTGATTCGCGTCGAAATTCACCCGATGGAAGAAGCCGAGGGCTTCGCGCGGCTTTTGGCGCTGGAGGAGCCGAAGTACAGCATAGAGCAAATAGGCGCACGAGTCGGAAAATCCGCAATCTTCGTCGCCTCTCGCCTGAGATTGGTGGACCTTGTGCCCGCTGCGGTCGATGCTTTCTACGCCAACGAAATCGGCGTGGGGCATGCGCTGCTACTGGCGAAGTTGCCCGCCGACCAGCAGGAGCAGGCTCTCGCGGCTTGCTTCAAGGAAGCATACAACAGCGGAGGCGCAGCACCTACGCGCATTCTTCTGCCCGTGCGCAATCTGCAATTCTGGATTGAGACGAATGTATTGCTCATCCTCAAAGACGCGCCCTTCGACAAGCGCGACGCGCAGCTTGTCACAGCGGCGGGCAGTTGCGCCGAATGCCCCAAGCGCACCGGCCACAATAAACTACTTTTTGGCGACGACCTCGGCAAGCAGGGCGACCGCTGTACCGATCCCCGCTGCTTCAATTCCAAACTTTCGGCACACGTGGCGAAGGCCGTTGCCGCCAAGCCCAACCTTGTGCAGATCAGCACGGCTTACGGCGGGCAAAAGGAAGGCAGTCCCGTTTTGCCGCGCAACAAGTACACCGCGATCCGCGACGACAAGCCGAAATCGAAAGACGACGCCCAGCGCGCGAAGTT
>JAJXXG010000984.1 GCA_021781255.1 Acidobacteriota bacterium | reverse complement strand
CACAAGGACCGGATGACGGTGAGCGCCTCCTTCCGCGGCATGAACAATACGACCGACGAGCTGATCCTCGCCCTGAAAGGCATCGCGGACAAGCACGACGCGATTCTCCAGACGCACGCGTGCTACTCGTATTTCACGCACGACGCCAGCATCGTCCAGTTCGCCAAGCCCGAGATCGAGCGCCTGGAATCCCTGGGCGTGCTGGACGAGCGCATGCTGCTGCTCCATTCCGGCTGGTTCGAGCCGCAGGAGATCGCCATTCTCGCCAGGCGCAAGCCCACGCTCGTGTGCTGTCCCTCGTCCTCGCTCCACAACGGCTACGGGAATCTTCTGGTCGGCAAGCAACTTTACGCGAACAGTTTTGCCGGAACGGGCGAACTGCTCAGAACTCACAAAAGCCATACTCCACCATGTCCTTTCCTGAGCCGCCAGAGCTATCCGGCGGCTCAGTGTTGGGTTATCGACTAGACAACTGCGACCGTCTCGGACACTGCGAAGGCTGCGATATGGCGGAACTCAACGTCTGCCAAGGTGCGCTCGGTGACGACAAAGGCACCCGAGGCCGCCTGCGTGTACGGGTCAACGATCAACTCGCTTGCGCCCCAATCGGCGACCACCACCTGCGACCAGTCGCCCAACACCAGCGCGTGCAGGTCGAGTCCAGTCCCGAAGTTCTTCGGCACCTGGTTGGTGACGCCAGCCTTGTAGCCAAGCGGCCCCTCTTCGAGCCCGGAAGGATCACGCTGGTTTCCAGCCCAAATCGGCATCGCGTACCCGGCGGGGAACATCGGCGTCCCCTTGAGCAGAGCGCGAGTCTGCGGAGTGCAGAGCCAGCCCATTGTTGCCACGTCCGCGTTCGCCTCAGCCACGACCGCCTCAAAGTTGAGGATATCCTTATAGCTGGGGGCGTTGCCGGTGGTGAGCGCCGTTCCGGTGGTGGTGATGAGCGCGAGGCCCGACTGCCCAAACAGGCCGTTCGGAGCGCCGCCTACCGCCGCCAGCAGCGTGGCAGAGTCAATCGCCAGCGCGTAGGTCTTGGCGCGGTCCGTCGCCAGCAGCGCTTCCACATCGACCGCCGACTGCGCCAGCAATTCGACGTAGTAGGCATTCTGCGCCGATATGCGCTTCGGCGACAGCGAGATAAAGTCGGTCGTGATATCCGACTCAACTACCGCCGAACCTTCCGCGAGCCACTGCCAGTTGCTCGCACCGTTCTGACGCGGGATGCGCACCAGGCCACTCAGTCCACCCATGCGCTGCGCGCCGAGCGACAGAACACGAGGACGGTTGCGGTACATCTCGATGTACGACGACTCCGTAAACGTCTCAATGGTTCCGGGCTGCGGGGTCTGGCCGGTGCCACTCGCGCCAGCGCTCAGCGTACGAGACGCAGCATTCGGGACATAGGTTCCAGAGACACCCAGGCGCTTGCCAATCTCCTTCGAGACTTCGCGCTCAAACGTGCCATCCTCAGCAGCATAGGTGCCCGGCTTGGCGTCATTGACCAGCGAGCGCACCATGCGGCCAAAGCTGTAGCGCCGAGCATCGCGGCCAGCATCCACCATCACGTTTCCGCCCACAGTGCCAACCTTATTGGCGTCGTTGGCGGCAATGATCTTGCGCGACAGCGACTCCGAGAACGCCTCAACCGTCGTGCCTTTCTCGAACGCCTCACGCACTTCTGCGCTGGTCACATGTCGGCTGAAATCCTTGTCAGAAGCGAGCGCCATAATGCGGTCGCGACGGGCAATCTCCAACTGCCCTGCATCGGGCACCTTCACCTCTTCGGCCATTTTCCTTACCTCGATTACTACTGGGATAGCCGCTGGTGCGGCGGTTGGTTCTACTGCAACTTGGCGATGGTGCACTTCCACCACCACCGGAAACTCTTGATCTCCCACGGCGCGCCCCGCGCCAACCGTAGGGTCGGCGGGGATCGTCACAAGCGAAGCCTCCAAAGGCTCCCAATCCGTGACGTTGAGCGTGTCGTCGCTTGACGGATACTCCCCTTCCTGATCCCGCGAAATCTTATGGATGAGATAGCCAACGCTGGCGTCTTTGAGAATGCCGTCGTTGTAGTCCTGCTGCTTCTCGCGCGCCAACTCCGAGCTAGACCACTTCCCCTGCACGCGCAGCTTGCTGTCTTTAATCTGGTAGCTATCGACAACGCCAAGATGCTGATTGGGGTCGTGGTTGAACAACAGCGGAACGCCGTTCTTCAGTCGCCCTTGCCGTATCGACTTGCTGTCGTGCTTGAGCACTTCCGTTCCGAACCACTGTTCAGCGGGTTCCTCGCTCGATAGCGCGAAGGAAAAACGATTCGGATCGTCCCCCTCCGCCTGCTCACGCACCACCGGCATCGCGCGAAACTGGCGCGCCAACTTCTCGGGAATGTTTTTAGCGTTACTCACAGCACGGTTATGCACGACAAAAGAAAAACCCGGCAAATTTCGCCGGGTTCATCATTCGCTCGTCTCGCTTCAGTCTGCGCTAGCCATCAGAAGCATCTGCGCCAGGTGCTTATCCGTCAAGGCCATCATCGCCTTTCCCTTCGGCTTCTTCGGTGCCTTCTTCCCCGGCGGCTTCACACTCGGCTTGGCCGCTGGCTTCGCCGGGGTTGAATCATCGGGCTTCACATCCTCATTGCCGCTGGCGTTCACAGGGCCGCTATCGCCGGGAGGACCGTCGTCTACCTCCGACGTGTCCTGCCCGCGAATGTCGGTGCCTACGTCGATGCCAAGGGCGAGAGCGTAATCGCGCTCAATGGCCGTCTGCTCCATCACCTTGCGCCAATCCGTACCCTTCTTACGTAAAGCGCCCTCGCGCGTCTCCAGGCCTTCAGAGATTTGCAGGATCGTCGCCTGCGTGTCCTTGAGCGGATCAACCCAATCCCAGCGGCGCGGCATGTAGTGAACCGATTCATCGTCAGAATAGCGCTCAGGGTCATACGGCAGATCGATAGCTCCGCAAAGCAGCGACGATTTCAGCCAATCCTCGTATACCGGCTGCACGATTGATTCGATCATCATGCGCTGCAGTTCCATCCAATAATCCCGAGATTCCTGCACCCCGAGACGACCGCTGGAAAAATTCACTCCGGCAAGGTCGTTGCCGAGTTCGTGATACGGCACGCCGAGCCCGCTGGAAATCAAACGCAGGCTGCGCTCCACAAACGGATTGAAGGCCGCCGTGGGATGCTGGGGGGTCTGGTTGTTGAGCTTCTGGCCGGGGCCGAGAATCGGGATAGTGCCGTTCGCCAGTTCGATCTTTGCGGAACCGTCCGACAGTTCGCCGTCTCCCTCAAACTCCCCGTCTGCCGTGGTCGTCTCAATCGTCGCCATAAGCGACGCGCCGGTGCGCGCGGCGGTCAACTCAGCATCAAAATAGCGATCCAACATATTGATGTCCCACAGTACGGGAGCCAGCAAAGGATAGCCGCGACTCTGCCCGATGCGCCGTGGGATGTAGGAGTGATAAATCTGCTCCGCCGGGACGACCTTGCAGTTCGACGAGCCGAATCCAAACTCAACAGGGTTGCCGTCGTAGATGTAATAGTTGACCGGGCGCTGGTACTTGTCCACCTCGACGCCCATGCGCACCTGATTGACCTTCGGGCTGCCCGCAATATTGATGGACTCGTTGAGCTGGTCCGCATCGATAAGCTGGAGCGCGAAGCCGAAAGGGTTCACCTTCTTATCGACATAGACGCGGCGAAGCAGGAACTCTCCGTCGCGGCCAATACTGTCGCACCACATGTTCAGCACGTCCTGAAAGCTCAGATTGCCCTGCATCGTGCAATACTTCCGCTTGCACCACTTCCGCCATGCAGTGCGGAGCTTGTCGTTGGTGGGCTCGTCATAGACCTCCGCCGCATCGTGGACACGCTGCTTTTCAATCTTAAATTCCAGCTTGACGCCGTGCGCGCCGACGATATTTGTGCGCATCATTTGCAGGAACTTCGCCGCGACGGGGGAGTTCAGCGCGCGTTCGCGGGCGCGGGCGCGCAGCCGCACCAGGCCATTGAATAGCTCCTGATCAGGAGAGCGTCGCGTCGTGCTCCAATCCTTCGTGAGGCGGTCGATTCGCGCTGACTGAAAGCCGCCCGCCGAGCCCCCGAGCAGTGCCGGAGAGTTCTGCGGGTTCATCGTCCGCTTTCCAGACGCAACCCCTTGTCCGCGCTGATCTTGTATGTCGCGGCTGATGCCGAGTTCAATCAAAGGCATTCCAACTCCTTAGGAACCACACCCAAACTCAATGCGGGCGGAACGTTTTGGGACATACTCCCCGGAGGCTATCTGCTCTTGCCGATAGCGCAACTCGTAGACCGCAAGCAACTGCTCCAACTGAAGGCGAGGCATGTACTGCACCTTACGGCCATGAATCTCGTACTCCTGCACGGTGGCGCTCGTATCGCCCGCGATAGCCGCCTTGAGCGCGTCTACCGTCTTCTTGGCAAATGAGCGCGTATCAATGTTTGCAAGAGCGCCAAAGATTGCGGGCTTGATTTCAACCGACACCAAC
>JAJXXG010000213.1 GCA_021781255.1 Acidobacteriota bacterium | reverse complement strand
CGAGCCTCGAACATTGACGACCAAAAACCGTAGACCGGCGCCACCACATCATAAAACCTTGCCAACCGCGCGCGAATGCGAGCAGCCACTACCGGGCTTTGGAGCGAATTATTCAGGCGAGACCTCCGCCCTTCGCGATATCATGGAACTTCGGGGCTCAAACAGACATCTAAGATAACACTATGGAACGGCGAACACTGATAATTGGCGCAGTCGCGGGCGGTATCGGGCTCCTTGAGTACTCCCTTACCAGCCGCTGGATGAACGGCATGCGCGATCCCGCCGGGCTCTCGGTCAAAGCTTACGAGCAATTTGGAAACGAGGCCGCTCTGATGGCCATCACGCCCAATGATGAATTCTACGTCACATCGAAGGGTGGCACACCCACCGTTGATCGCGACAAGTGGCAGATCAAGTTTGACGGCCTGGTCCAACATCCCTTCACGCTGAACTACGAGAACCTGCTGAAGCTGCCGCGCATCGAAAAGGTTTATACGCTGGAGTGCATCTCCAATACCCCCGGCGGCACCGCGCTTGGCAACGCCAAATGGACCGGCACTCCGCTGAAGCCGCTGCTCGAACGCGCAGCACCTTCCGGGGACGCTACTCACGCGGCCATCTACGCCGCCGACGGATTCTCAACCGGGCACACGCTCGAGCGCCTGTGGAACGAAGAGAATTTTATTGCCTGGCAGATGAACGGTGAAGACCTCCCGCCGGTACACGGCTACCCGGTTCGCATTTTCATCCCCGGCAAGTTCGGCATGAAGCAGCCCAAATGGGTGACGAGCATCGAACTGCTGAAGAAGCCGCACCTCGGCTATTGGGAAAGCCAGGGATGGTCCGACGAATGTGAGCGATGGGCACACGCGCGCTTCACCGATCTGAAAGACGGCGCCAAAATCTCCGCGCGCAACTTCGAGTTTGCGGGCTACGCTGTCGGCAACCTGGATGGCATCAAGTCGGTCGAAATCAGCTTTGACGACGGCAAATCCTGGAAGTCCACAGCCATCTTTAGCAACCCGTCGCCCATCACGTGGACCTTCTGGAAATATGCCTGGGTCAATCCCGCGCGCGGCAAGTATCGCATCCGCATCCGCGCTGTCGACGGCACAGGACGAGTGGAAGGCCGCGAACCCACCTCCACCTTCCCCAACGGCGCAACGGGCCAGGAAGTCATCACCGTCACGGTGGCCTGAGCACAGCGTCCACGCCAGCCCACGTCAACCATTACTTGCCCAGGTACTTCTCCGGCTCCTTGTCGAACTTCTCCTTGCAGCCGGACATGCAGAAGTAGATGGTCTTGCCCTTGTACTCGCTGGTGGCGGCTGCCTTCTCAGATTCAATTGTCATTCTGCAAACGGGATCAACAACTTTCATGACGCTCCTTTCAACTGAATCAATATGATTACTTTTTCAAGCATAGTCGATTGATAAAGGTGAATCCAGCCGCGGTGGTCAGATCCTGCATCAAGATAGACAAGTCAGAGGCGTCGACACGGGAACTACAAAATTCCGGCAAGAGGCCAGCATTGCGCTGCACAATTTGAAATCCTGGATACAAGAGATGTAGCGGCGAGGTTATCTCGCCTTGCCCGCAGCCCATGGCAACTTAATCTGCTGCCCAGCGATTTGAAATTGGAGATTTGAGATTGCAGGACAAAATCCGAATTGATGCTACAGACTGTGATTCAGTCTGGTCTGATTGCGCCGGATGGAAAGGGGTTCAGCTGAATACCGGCGCTGCAACCCGAACAGCGGTCCCCCAAGGGCGCCACATCAAGGCTTCCCTGCTTCACCCCGCCGTGCGGACGCGCACCTGCCTGGCAGAGGAAGCGCTAAATGCCTGCCCTATCGCGGGGGCCAACCGCCGCACACTCCCGCCGGGACGATATGGCAACGCAACTTCATTTAACGTGCGTCAAGACCTCCCGCAATCAGCAACTCGGCCGCTTGCTGCAGTCGGTTGTGCAGTTCCGTCATCTTGCCCGACACAGCCCTCTGCTGCTGTTCTAGCCCTGCCTGGATTACCAGCTCCAGTTGCTGGCGGTAAAATTCAAATGAATCTTGCGCGGACGATTGAACCCGGCTGGCTGCCTGCGCGGCCTCCTCCCTTAACGCAGCCGCCGAAACATTTGCTTGTTCAGACAGTTCGTGTAGCACCGGCTCAGAAGCAGCCTTCAAGTCCGCCACCACACGCAAGCTTGCCTGGTCTGCCTCCTGCCGGAGCCGCTGCAGCGTACTGTCGAAGCAGCTCTCGGCGGCCTCCTGCAACTGCGCTGCATGCTGCGCGGCAGCCGTTTGCTGGGAATCCTGGGCAAGACGCCTTACCTCCTCCAGTTGCTGGTCCACAGCCTGGCGAACGCGCTCTTCCATGGATTGCATGCAACCCTGAATCATGGCCGTCAGTTGCTCGCGGGATTCGGCGATGCGCTGGTTGCTTGTGGCCGCCAGTTCCTGCTCCAAAGACTGGTGTGCACCTAAACAGAGATCACGAACTTGTTGCTGTACGCCGTCCGTCTCCAGCTTCATGAACGCGCTGATCTCCTCCCGCGAATGTTCCATGGAGTCTTCAATCTGCTGCTGCATGTGCTGTACAGATGAGTCAATTAGGCCGGCCGCCGTATGTGCAATGTGGCCGGAGATTTCAGAGAGTTCGGATGCCTGCGCTTCTTTGAGAATCCCATCAAGGTGTTGGCGGAAAGCTTCTGCACGCAGTTCATGGTCACGCTGAACGTCATTCCTGGCAGCAGTCGAGGCCTCTGCCAATCGGGTCTGAAAGCCGACAACAGCCTCTTCAATCTCAGGGCCTATTCGGCCCTTAAGCCCTTTCACCACTTCATCCACCGCAGCGTTCAGGCGTTCGGCCGTCTCTCTGACTACTGAGTCCGCATTCTGCTCACAAACCTGGAGCGAAGCCTCCTCCAGAGAGCCCATCTGGCCTTTAGCCGACTGCGCCGCCGCCTGAAGTTCGTCCTGGATCTGGTGTGCGTGCTCGGCGATCAATTCCTGAGCGTTCTTTCTGAGTGAGGCCGCAAAGCTCGAAGTAGCTTCTTCGATGTAAGGTTCCAGAAGCTTTTCTATCTGCTGGGGCGTGGGTGTTTCCGTTCCCTTGCAGGTCAGCCAGACCCACCGGGCAAACTCATCGGTCTGCGATTTGACCAAATTGGCAACACGTTCCTTGCTCTGTTGCGCGACATCGATTTGCATCTGCTGCGCCCCGAGCTCATCCTTCAGCTTCTCGCGCATTTGGCCGGCCGCCTGCTCAATCTGGCCGTTGATCTCACTCTCGACGGCTCCCAGAGCGGCGCGCGCGTGCTCTTCAGCATGGCGCGACATGTCTGAAGCTGTTCTTAGGGAAAAAGTCTCCAGGTCATTTCGGATCCTGTCCTTTAAAGTGGTGTAATCCAGGCGTGGTGAAGGATTGGAGTTGTCCGAGGAAACCGGCAAAGAGCCCGGCAATTCAACCCCCGAAAGCTGACTGACGGCCTGCAGCACTTCCTGAAGCGTGTGCTGCATCCGTTCCATTTCCTGCTGCCAGGGCGCCGCCGGCTCCTCGTGTTCTGGCGTCCGCTTGATCGGCGGGCGACCGTTGTTGCCACCGCGGATTGATCGAAGTTCTTCTGCCAGTGAAAGTGAAATTGGTCCCTTCATTTTGAATTGCTGCGTGCTACACGTCAAAAGATGACGAACGCTGCTCATGGAATGCTCCATGAGATGGCGCAGCAGCCGCGCGGCCCCCTCCCTCTCTGCCCATGGCTGAATGGGCAGTTAAATTGTTACCAGATCAGAATGAAGGACACTGCCGGTTCCTCTTGCGAGGAGGTTAACTCATTCGTTGGTGGTGCTCTGGAAGAACCATGTTGGCCCCGTTGCCCTTGCCTTGACCGGAGGCATTCGTAAAGGACGCTGACCAACCTTACAAAATATTTGAATCACGACTGCCGGGACGAGTCCCCGTCCTGGGTAACGGTGTAACCGGCTGCAGTGATCATTACCGCGAGCCGACTCAAACCTTTCACTTACACTACCCAACCCAGCGAACCTCTGGTGCCGTCCCATTCAACAACCACAAAACAAGATGCTCCGGTCTTATCCCGATTGTCAATAGGGTAATCCCCTAATAAACACCCTGCCTAATGACAGTTCAGTGAACATTGATACCGGGCTTGCAGAGCCGGCGGCGATCATATGTTGTAATTTCAATAACATTCGCGGCGCGCCGCGCATCGCAAGAGACCAGGTCGCTAGCCCTGCCCCAAGGTCGGATTGCCAGCGTTAAACCCCGAGAACGATTGCCCCGAACACATAGCATGGCCTCGCATTTGCAACGCTCCACCGAGCGCACGGAAGCGCGAGGGGTCCTGCCGCGACGGGTTGGGACATGAGAAAGCCGCGATCGCCTCATAATTCAGCCTGGCGGGCAGAAGAAGTAACCATCCAAACCATCTGGGAAAAAGGAACAAAAACAATCGGCTCCTGCACACCCGTGGGAAATTCTGCAAGTGAAGTTTCGTCTGTCTT
>JAJXXG010000637.1 GCA_021781255.1 Acidobacteriota bacterium | reverse complement strand
TCTGTCGAGAATGCTGGTGTACACCGGAATCCCGTGATGCTTGGCGCCATCGCTCAGATAAAGTATTACTTTAACGGCTTTGCCTGTGGTCAGCATAGGTTCTTTCCTCCAGGTTCTCCTGCGGCCAGATGGACAACGAAGGATTGAAGCACCTTTGCAGAAAACTTGCAACCCCGGCGATTGGAAAAGATGCGGCTGTGCGCGCCAAGGGAGCGGTTGGTCCTGTGCGGCCGCCACTTCTTCTACAGAAGGTCGGCGAGTGCCGTGCCGCACCATGTGGCCGCAAGGCCGAGAATGAGACTGCCCACGGCGTAGAGCCCGCCCAGCACGAAAGCGCCGGAACGCAGAGTCGACAGGGTTTCCCATTCATATGTTGAGAAGGTGCTGTATGAGCCAATGAAGCCGATGGCGACCAGAAACCTCCACGCAGGGCTGAGGTCGGCGCGCTTGCCGAAATAGGTGAGCGTGAAGCCGATGATGACGCATGCCGTGATGTTGATGACCATGGTGCCGTAAGGGAACCTGGCTCCTATGCGGCCCGAGATCGAGGATCCAACCCAGTAACGGGCGATTGAACCCAACGCGCCTCCCGCGGCGATCAACAGGTATTTCTGCATTGTCGTTCTCCTCTTGAGTAAAAATGCACTGCAGGCAGCGCCGCAACCTTGCATGCGCAGCGCCGCGCAAGTTCAGGCCATGGCCTGGAACGGTCTTGCTTACAGTGTTGCTGGGATCGCGCCGGGAGCAGAACTCCACAACAGGATTCCCTGTCAGGAGTTATCATCTGTCCGGCCTAGCAGAGAGGACAGCGGTTAAAGGTGAACTCCTTCACCACTGTTTCAATTACAACCTGCCGTGAACTTGCGTGTCAACCCATGCTGCCGCAGGGCGCAATCGACGGTGCTCTGCGAACGGAGGAAGAAAACGGCGTCAAAGATCCTAGTGCTTGCGGCGGGAATCTTGCAGGGAGACGCGGGTTGTGCGCGCGACGCCGGCCATAGCGAGCAGCACGTTCTGCATCTGTGGCGTGAATGCCCGGCGTTGGGCTTCCTTCTGAGAGAAGCAGACTAACCAATAAAACAAGGAGCAAAGAAAACTGGCCGGCACAAGCTCTTGTAAGCGAACGTACTGCAACCCGCTGCTCTGATGGGCTTGCAGTATCGAGACCGCCACATTAGCCAGCGAATAGAACCCGAGCCCGGTGGCTACCTGCAACTCGCGGTCGCGCCAGCCGATGGACAGCAATTGACTTCCCCCAGCCAGCAACAGAAAGAACAGAATTCGGAGGATGGAAACCGTCTGCTGGAGTTGGGTGAGGAGGAGCCACTGCCTCGACCATGTAACGTGGGCAAGGCCCGGAAGTGCGGCAAATGGCCAGATCGCCGCGCCCGCCAGCAGGATCAGGACGCCGACTACCACAAGTGCGCCGCGCGGGAGCGAGGCTCGAACCGGCCGGAGTACCGACCAAGCCAGCTCAACCAGAACACAGAACAGCAGTGCAGAGTCAATGATGGTTTGAGAGAGGAAAACGTTCAGGTGTTCGGCAGGATGATGGGTATCGATGATGTACTCACAGAAATTACTCAACAAGTCCCAAATACAATACGAAAAAAATAATGGCAGCGTCCGCCAAACACGCCTATAGAGCAGCAGCCCGACAAGGGCCGCTACGGCCGAAATGTATGCAAAAAGGAGTGCGTTCTCCTGGCTCACAATTCGCGTCCCGCCTCACCGCGCCTTCGCGATGATTTGAGTTTAGCAGCGAACCTGGAGCAGCAAGGATGCCTTTTCTAGCAGACTGTACCTGTCCCATACACAGAAACGCCCAAGCGGAATCCGCTTGGGCGCACTTCGGAGCAGCAAGTTGAAAACTATCAGGCGCTTGCGGGCGGAAGCGGCATACGCACAGGGACTGCCACGGCGCTTGCGGGCGGAAGCGGCATACGCACAGGGACTGTCACGGCGCTTGCGGGCGGAAGCGGCATACGCACAGGAACTGCCACGGCGCTCGCGGGCGGAAGCGGCATACGCACAGGGACCGTCACGGCGCTTGCGGGCGGAAGCGGCATACGCACAGGAACTGCCACGGCGCTTGCGGGCGGAAGCGGCATATGGATTGAAATCGCGAACGCCGTGCAGGCAGAAACTAGAAGAAGAGCTACAAAGCAGACTTTTAAAAGATCCAACTTGCTCTTACGCATAACAGGCAATCTCCCGGAGGACAGAATTCCAGCTAAACAATGCAGAATCAGAGTACCCCAAAATGTGTAGGCGATCTACAACAAAAGTTGTAATTTATTTATTTTCTTCCAGCAGTAACTACTTCGTAGAATCTTAAGTAATCATTGTTGAGTTACCTGTTCATGCTTTGAATTGTGTTCGCCAGTGGCCGCCCAGAGTGAAGAGGCGAATGCTGTTTATCAGAAAGTTAATATATTGTTGACCAAATAGTTATTATGCAAGTAATTGATTATAAATCACATATAAGAAAGTTAAGGAAAATGCATCGACATTGATGCAATTGTATGGAGGGGCGTAGGTTGCGGCTATTCACGCCTCCGGCGCGGGATTTTGCGATTTTGACTGCGGGCGCAGGCAGGTGAGCGCGACTTGGGCAGCATAGAGGAGATGCTTTGCATCAGACTGCATGATCGTGCCGGTGAGGATACCAAAGGCCACGCAGGCGATGAAGTCACGGATATTCTCATGGCTCGCCAGAGGGGGCAAGGCACCCAAAAAGGCTCTGGCGGCTTGAGTGCGCGCGAAGTAGTTGTCGTTGCACTGTTCAAAAAAGCAGTCGTCGTGGGGAGAGATCATGGCCAGGTCGAATGTGCGCTGCCATGCTTGCTGGCAGCGGGCGACGGCGGGGTTTTGGGATGCCGGAACGAGGGTTGACGGGGAGGCGGAGCTCGAGTTGGGATTGGTTTTAACGGATTTGGTCATGCAGAATGCTCCTCAAATGCCGGAATGCCAGCCTATTTGGATTGTGTGCTAAAGGGGGCAAATTCTCTGCAAAAGGCGGGGGCCCTGGAACAGAGAGCAGGCATTTTTCGGCAATGGGGAAATGGGCAGCCATCTTTACCGGATCTCGGGACGACGAGGACGGTTGGGCGTGGTTACCAATCTGAAAACTTTGGTGCCCTGTGCCAAATGATTAAAACCCGGTACAGTCGCAAATGGGCCTAGACTTATATGGGCGTAACTTATGAGTTCTCTCAAGCCAGATTCGCCGCTTCCGCCTGCTGCTACGGTCCGAGCAACCGGGCATAAAGAGGTGCGCTGTGCCGTTCGGTTCCCACTCGCCCTGCCGGTGGTGCTGTCGACTGGGAACGGAGACATTGCTGCTATGACCCGGAACATCTCAGCCAGCGGGGTTCTGTTTGAGCTGGATAGGGATTTACAGGTGGGTCTGGATATCGAATTTTCCATGAGGATGCCGCGCGCGGTCCTAGGCACGCCTCACGATGTTCTGGTCCATTGCAAGGGACGTGTGGTACGCTGCTCATCAAGCCACAAAGAGCACCTCGCAGCGGCCACAATCGATGAATACCGATTTGCGGAGCAGTGAGAGCCCGGTTGGCCTAATGTAGCCAACTATGGAAATCCTGGACGAAAACCCCGAAAGCGAGAACCTCGAGAAGCCGGCCAAGCCCGGCGCCATTCGCATTATCCTTGCGGATTCCCAGGCTATTTACCGCGTGGGCATTCGCAAAGTCTTTGCCTTGGAAGACGATATTCGCGTGGTGGCGCAGGCCGACTCGCTGGAGAATCTTCACGCGGCCATCGAACGCTACCCTACGGACATAGTTCTTCTGGAAGGAAGCATGCTGGCCGGCACGGCCAATACGATTCCTGAGTTGCTGCGGCTGGCTCCGGACGTGAAGCTGATCGTGCAGGCCGTGGCGACAGACGAGAACCACACCGTGGAGCTTTACCGGCGCGGCGTGCGCGGCATCGTTTCCCGCTCCATCTCGCCCGACTTGCTTGTGCGGTGCGTGCGCCGCATTGCCGCCGGCGAAACCTGGATCGACAACCAATCGGTCAACTGGGTCATCGATGCTTATCGCGCCCAAGCCGCAGCCTTGGTGAGCCCGCGCAACCAGCCCCGCCTTTCGCCCAAGGAAATGTCGATCATTACCTGCATCACCCAAGGCAAGCGCAACAAGGAAATTGCCTTCCAGTTGGGCACCACCGAGCAGGTGATCAAGAACTATCTGCGCAAGATCTACGACAAGCTAGGAGTGTCTGACCGGCTGGAACTGGCCCTTTACTGCCTGCACAACAAGATCATCCAATCGGAAATGGACGAAGAGCAGGTGGCGCAAAAGGTTTTGACGACGTAACGCTGCGTCTTCGCGCAAGAGCGGGTTCCAGGTAAATCTTCTTCAAAGACCACACCGGCCTGAACAGTCTGTTACGAAACCCGTCGGCGGCGAGCAAAAGCGTGGCAAGATGGGGTTATGGGCTATATCCAGGGCGAGGCGCGCAATCAGCAGTCGCTGTTTCCGGTGGCGTTGGACGATC
>JAJXXG010001174.1 GCA_021781255.1 Acidobacteriota bacterium | reverse complement strand
ATCCGGACGAGGTGGTTGCCGTGGGCGCGGCGGTGCAGGCCGGCGTGCTGGCGGGCGAGGTGAAGGACCTGCTGCTGCTGGACGTGACGCCGCTGACGCTGGCGATTGAGACGCTGGGTGGCGTGGCGACGCCGATGATCCCGCGCAACACGACGATTCCGACGAAGAAGACGGAGACCTTCTCGACGGCTGCCGACAGCCAGACCGAGGTCGAGGTACACGTGCTGCAGGGCGAGCGTCCGATGGCGGCGCAGAACCGCACTCTGGGCAAGTTCAAGCTGGCCGGGATTCCGCCGGCGCCGCGCGGCGTGCCCCAGATCGAGGTGACCTTTGACATCGACGCCAACGGCATCCTGAACGTGACGGCGAAGGATCAGGCGACGGGCAAGGACACGCGCATCACCATCACCTCCAGCTCGGGACTGAGCAAGGAAGAGGTGGAGCGGATGGCCAAGGAAGCCGAAGCGCACGCGGCCGAGGACAAGGAGCAGCGCGAGCAGATCGAGGCGCGCAATGGCCTGGATTCGCTGGCCTACAACATCGAGAAGATGCTGAAGGAAGCCGGCGACAAGGTGCAGGGCGCGGAACGCAGCGACGTGGAGGCCGCTCTGGCCGATGCGCGCAAGGTGCTGGACGGCAACGGTTCGGCCAGCGAGCTGAAGGCGGCTCAGGAGAAGCTGACGACGGCCAGCCACAAGATGGCCGAGTTGCTCTACAAGGCGAATGCCGACGCGGCGACCGCAGCCGCGCCGACCGAACCGGCTGCCGAAGCGAAGAAGGAAGACAACGTCATCGACGCCGAGTATGTGGACGTGGAAGACAAAAAGTAAGCGCCTATTCTGGGGCAAAAAGCGGGAACCGCGATGCGGTTCCTGCTTTTTTTGCGTACAGGTGAAACCGGAACTCTCGGACAAAACAACTGCAAGTATCTATTTTTCAGTTATATAGATTTATTTTCTGATGTTTCTTCTTTGACTATTAACCCGGTTACCCCCCCCCAGGGGGGGGTATTAATTTTCTTGCCAACGAAAATATGGCGAAATATTTACTAATTTGCCATCATGCGCGCGGCTGGCTGCCCGAGTGAGGGCGCATGGCAGACGCAGGAATGACAGTATGACACAAATGGAAAGAATTGCCTGCCAGCCGGTGTTCATGTTGCGTCGTGATCAGCCGATCGACTGTTTGCCGGGTTCGACGCTCATTCCTTGCAGCAGAGCTATGCCAGGGATTGCGGTACGGATGGTTGCGAATTTGGCAGATTGCCCTTAGAATAATGGCAGATTGCACGGGAGGATCGTATGGCTGGACCGATGGCCCAATCCGCCGAAGTCGGCATACGGCGGGAACCTGCGATGTTCTATCGCCGGATGGAGGTCAAACTGGGTGTTGCCTCACTGCGTTCAGACCGCGATCTGGCACGACTGGTGCAGGAACGGCTTCCGCTGGCCTCGGTCGAATCTCTTGCTCACCATGGAATGACGGATGAGGAGATTTACAGCTTCATTGTTCCGCGCAGAACTCTGGCGCATCGCAGGAGTCGGCGCGAGTGTCTGACGCAGGACGAGTCGGACCGAGCGGTTCGGATCGCGCGCATCACTTCGCTGGCTGAAGAGGTCTTCGGCGATGAAGCGAAGGCGGCCCGTTGGCTGCGCAAAGCGAAGGCCCGTTTCGAGGAGCGCAGTCCGCTGGAGATGTTGCGCACCGAAGCCGGAGCGCGACTGGTGGAAGAGATGCTGCTGCAGCTTGACTACGGATTCGTTGCCTGAGGACGTTCTGTGATCCTGTGGCGCATCAGCAACTATGAAAGTCTGGATGGGGCGGGCGGTTTGTATGCGGCAGGGCGCTGGCATACGAAGGGCCATCCGGTGCTCTATTGCGCGCTGAACCCGGCGACAGCTCTGCTGGAAACGCTGGTCCACATGGAGATCGACGCGGAAGATTTGCCGGGCTGCTTTCGTGTGTTGAAGATCGAAGGGCCGGATTCTTTGACGGCGGAAACGGCGGACTCCCTGCCGCACAACTGGGCCGAAGATATGGCCGCGACCCAGGCAGTGGGCGACCGCTGGCTGGAGGAAAAACGGTCTCTGCTGCTGCGAGTGCCGAGCGTTCTGGTTCCGGAGACATGGAACGTGCTGGTGAATCCCCGGCACAGCGAAATGGGCCTGCTGCGAGTTACACGGACGTACAACCACCCGTTCGATGCTCGGTTGTTGTGAGGGGGTGCGTCGGAAAGACTCACCAAAGCTTCAACGAAGTGCTTCGGCATGTGCCTCAACTACTGAAGCGACACAACATCTGAGCAAACAATGGCAGCGTCTCGTCTATGGACTCCAACTTCTCACAAGGTAAAATGCAACGGATTCGCAAAGCAAGTGTGCCTCTTTTGCGATAGAGTAGGCTCTCTTGGTTTCTGATTGAAGGACTCTTGCCCATTCGATGACTTCCGGCGATAACAGGCCTTTAGCAACGCTCTCGTAAGCATTGATGATCCGGTCTTGGAATTCCTTTGGCTGATCTTTGAACGTATCGTTCTCAATCATTTCCCTAAGATACTCAGGCATATCTGCTGGCACTTTACTCGCCATACGTAGTTCTTCTCCTTCCTAAGCGCTTTCCTGCGGATGATTGCAAACGCTATCTATTCAATCTTGAGTTCAATTTAGCCTAGACAATGACTCCTGGTGGCATCCTTTTGCTCTCGGCTCTTGGCGTCATGGCGTATTACAGCGACCTACTTGACTGAAAGCGCATATGGTCAAGCTCAGACTGCTTATTCTGCGGCCTTAATCGCATTCGGAAGTACGTCCATTTCTTCTTGTGTTGGGAATCGTCCAAACAGTACTCTCTCTGCAATCCAAGTGCCTGTACGTCGAATGTAAAGCACTTCCTCAAAGACCTCTGTGAGTTTTTGATGATTGCCCTTCGCTCGCGCATATTCGGTGCCAAATAGGCGAGTACCCGGATCTGGGTTGCCCGGGGAGGAGTGCTTAATTGCGAGTGCATATTTTGCGATACCACGATGACCATCGGTCTCGCCCGAAAAAATTGCGGGGTGATCGGGAACGCTCGGGGCCTTACCTAGCGCTTCAAAAACAATAGCGTCAACGAAAAGCGACGCAAGAATCTTGTCGTCGGCGAAAGCCAACGTCTTTTCGAATACTCCGACCAGGAGCAAGTCAAAAACACATTCAGCGAAGACTGGATTGGAAACTCCGAGAGCGCCCGCTTGTTTGGCAGCCTCACGATGTAGTTCCTGGGCGAGGGTTGGGACAGCCGCGGTGAGTCCTGCCGTAATCGCGGTCTGTGGGAGCCGTCTAAGTCCGTCAAGCGCAGGATTAGTTGCAGTCAATTGAGTAGAATCTTTAATGGAGAAAATAGGGTCTTCCCGTATCGCGTCCATCGTAGCGGCTAGAAGGGCACATAATTGCAGATCAAGCTGGGCCCAGGTGGAAGTCAGGTAGATAGCAAAGGACGGGGACTGTTCAAATATGCCGATACTCGCCAGCATCATGGCTCGATGTTTGGGATCGGCTTGGTTCCAGAGGTGTGCCGCTCGGTTGAATGATCTCTTGAGCGGAGTTGAATTGGCCTCTCTCTTTGCCTTGAAGTAACCCCCCTATGAGTATCAGGGCTAGAAAGATAACGAACACGAAAAATCCGCTCATCCCGAAATCTCCTGCCGCACAATGCCTCGTAGAAGCTTGGCAGTATTGGTTTAGCGTTCCAAATTGCTAAGCCATATTGTGCATGCTGCCGTTAGGCGAGTCCAGATAGCGTATGCAATAAATCTAGTTTGATTATTTCACCGCACTGAGGGGTTCGGACAGCTCCAGGCCTCAAGAGCGAGACCTGGGGCACCCGGGTCTGGGGGTTAGCTGCAGCCGCTGGTGGAGCCGCAGCTCATGCAGCGGTAGCAACTGCCGTTGCGGACCATGATGGCTCCGCAGGTGCTGCAACTGGGGGCGTCGCCCATCTCGTACATGGAGCGCATGGCGTCGGCGGCGTGGTAGAGGCCGCGATCCTGCAGCTTAGGGATCTCGGGTTGCGTGGCGGCTGGCGGGTGGCTGGCGGGTGAGGCGGTGCTGACGCTGTCCAGACGGCGGGCGAGGTCGGCGACCATGCGGGCCATGGCCTGACGCGCGACCTGATTCTGCGCGTCGGGATGTGAGTGCTCGGAGTCTGCGGCTGCCGGAGCGGGCGCGGCGTAGGACGAGGGCTGAGCGGCGGATTCCGGCTCGGATTCCGGGCCGGCTTCGGGGTCAGGCTCGGGCGCGGCGAGCTGCGCGGGGGCTGTGCCAATACCAGCACTGGCGCTGGCGAAGAGCGAGAGCTGGGTGCCGGAGAGGAATCGAAGCTGGAGCCAGCGGAAGATGTAATCCATGAGGCTTTTGGCGTAGCCGATCTGTTCGTTGCCGGTCCAGCCGGAGGGTTCGAAGCGGGTGTGTGCGAATTTTTCGCAGAGGATTTTGAGCGGGACGCCGTGCTGGAGCGCGAGGGAGATGGCGGTGGCGAAGGCGTCCAT
>JAJXXG010000922.1 GCA_021781255.1 Acidobacteriota bacterium | reverse complement strand
CACTCCGTGCTGGCCCGCTCCGGTCTCGGCGATCACACGCTTCTTGCCCATCCGCCTGGCGAGCAGCGCCTGCCCCAATGCGTTGTTGATCTTGTGCGCGCCGGTGTGGAGCAGGTCTTCACGCTTCAGGTAGATCTTCGCTCCGCCAAGTTGCTCGCTCAGTCGCCTCGCAAAATAGAGCGGCGTTGGCCGCCCGGCAAAATCCTTCAGCAGGGCTGCGAGTTCCGCCTGAAAGGCCTCATCCTTCTTTGCCAACTCGTATTCGTGTTCGAGCTCGACGAGCGCCGCCATCAGCGTCTCTGGCACGTAGCGCCCGCCATAGATGCCGAACCGACCCGGCTCAGAAGCAGCGGGTGCAGAGGGAAGAATCACCGATGCCATGAATGGCCTCCTGTGTGCATTTTCATGCGATGGGGTCACTCTTCAGTGTACTCGCTTGCTGGTGCGCCGGGGCACCAAGCGCCTGAAGCGCACTCTCCACAAACTCACGCGCAACAGCGTCGTCGAGCTTCAGGGGTGGAGCCAGATCAACGAGGCTTTGTGTCGATTCTTACTCTCGGATCGCCGATTGCAAAGTCTGTGTTTCCGCGAGGTGCCCACGCGCGTTGCGCACGAACTCCATCAGTTTGTAGCGGTCTTTCCGTCCAGGCTCGGCTTCTACGCCACTCACTACGTCTACACCCCACGGCTGCAGCCGGGCGACGGCTTCCGCGACATTTTCTGGATTGAGTCCGCCGGCCGCAATGCGCTTGCGTCCATGCTGACTTTGAAAAACGGAAACGCGCGCCTCCTCCCAGTCGAATGCGGTCCCGGTTCCACCGACGGCTGTGCCGGTGCGCGAATCCACGAGAATCGCATCCACATGAGGATCCTGATCGATGAAGGAGACCGCGTGCGCGGCCTCCGGACCGTAGTGCACCACGCGCAGGATGCGCAGAGCAGGGCCGAGCAACTCATGCAGTCGCGCCGAGATCTCTGGTCCTGCTTCGAAGTGCAGTTGCACGCCGGTCAGGCCGCTGGTGCGCACAGCCGAGTAGATAGCGTGAAGAGGAGAGTCGACGAAGACGCCAATTTTTTCTACATGTGCCGGAAGGTGAGGCGTGATGGCGGCAACCTCAGCCGGGGTGACGTGCCGGGGACTCGCAGCAAAGACAAAGCCGATGGCATTCGCTCCTGCCTCGCAGGCCAGATGAGCGTCTTCGAGCGATGTGGTGCCGCATATCTTGATCCACAGGCTCATCGCAGTGCCACTGCTCCGATCAGAAGGCTTTCCAGGGCAGCTCCGGGATCTGCCTGGCGCATTAGACTCTCGCCGATTAAAAAGGCGTCGAACCCAGCCGACCGCAGGCGAGCGAGGTCCTCGGGCATGCCAATTCCGCTTTCAGCAACGCGGACAACCGACGCTGGAATCTGCCCAACCAATTCAAGCGCCGTTTCCAGACGAACCTCAAAGGTCTTCAGATTTCGGTTGTTGACCCCAATGGCATCGGCGCCGGTTTCGCCCAATGAGTCAAGCACCCGCGCCAGCTCATCCGGCGTGTGAACCTCGACGAGGACATCCAATCCCGTGTCCCTCGCGAATCGTGCAAATTCGTTCAACTCGGCGTTGGTCAGCGCAGCAGCGATCAGCAAAACGGCGTCTGCACGGTGCGCGCGCGCTTCAAGAATCTGGTAGGTATCGACGGTGAAGTCCTTGCGGAGGCAGGGAAGAGAAACCGACTTCGATGCAATCTCGAGGTTGTGCAGGCTGCCCTGAAAAAATGGTTCATCGGTCAACACGGAAAGCGCCGCAGCCCCTCCTGCCTGGTAACGGCGGGCAAGCCACGCTACGTCAAAATCCTCACGGATCAGGCCCTTGGATGGCGATGCCTTCTTAATCTCTGCGATGATTGCCGGTCCTTCTGCGGAGCGCCGGCGGAGTGCAGTCGCCCATCCGCGGGGCTCGTGCTCAGATGCCAGTCGCTCCAACGCCCGCCGAGGCGCACGAGCCTTTGCAGCGGCTACAGCAGCGCGTGTCGCGCGAAGGATGGTGTCCAGATGAGTCGACATACTTGAACCAAGTATAAGGTTGACCGTGCCTGCGACGGCCACGAAGCATGGGCACTTCGCATCTGGTGGGCCCGGAGGGATTCGAACCCCCAACCAAGGGATTATGAGTCACTTACGGGGCACTTTGCACGGAAATGCATATCGTCGCATAAAATCGCAAATCTATATTATTTACATAGATTTAAGACGCTATGATATATCGCAAAGCATTGCACGGAGATGCACGGAATTCCGAACGCAACATGCACCAAAACATGCACCAGATTTCGGAGATTTTGGGGAAATGTTGGCGCTGTAGATTGCCGGAGCGGATCTCAGAGGTAAACGAGCACTCCCGATTGTGACAAGATTCCAGGCATGGCAATCTCTTGCAGACATGCTTACGCTCGCCAGTGAGCACGAACCTATCGGTCAATTCAAGGTCCACGAAGTGCTTCTGCTCTCTGGTTTGCAACAGTCGACAGCACTGGTTGGTGCCTGTGGGCCTAGCAGAGTTCATGAGGCTGTCTCGGCTTCTTTTTTGCTCCAATCGCATCCCCAGCTCTGACCCAAGGGCAATGCACATTTTGAGGTGAAGATCAGACGGCCCCAGCCGAAGCCGGGACCGTTGGTGCATGGACCGGTTCAGAGGCCCGCATGCCTTCTCAACTTCTGCTCTCGACGTGAACGAGGAGTGCCTGCCTCAATTCACGACTACATCGAAACAGGGCACGCTTGAGGGTTGGGCTTTGTAAGACGGCTGCGGCGCGTGTATCAAAAGGCTCTCTGAAGCTTAAGAGACGTCGTAGATTCAATCTGTGGGGGGCAATGGCCTGCCTTGTCGACCCATTGATCTTGCGTTTTGGTGCGGACGCGGCTCAATTGAGTCGGGCAACGAGATCAATCGCTGAATCCCCTCCGAATAGGAGGGGTGTCCTTGCTTCCACTGTTCGAGCAGGCTTTTGGGGCGTTGGTCCTCAACTCGACTTTCCTTCCCACTCAATCCGTCGTCCTTTATGGGCGGAACCTTGGTTGCAACAGGGGCAGGAGAAGTAATTATCTTCTTTGTCGGTGGTGCCGCCGAGGCTCCTTGTAGCTTTTTTGCCTCGCCCGTCTGCTTAATAGCAGACTCTGGTTTCCTGTTCCTTTGAAACATGGCTTGGGATTCACGGGCGGCCTCAATGCGGCTTACATCGCGTTCCTTTGCGGGCTTCTTGGCAGTAGTCCTCTCCATTATCGCGATCCTATCGCCGCCGGATTCTGAAGAATGAGCCAGCGCGATATACCTGCGGATAGTCGTCAGGGGTATGCTTAATTCCTCGGAGAGCCCACGGAGAGAGCATCCGGAGTCAACCAGCTTGTTTAGCTGTTCGCCCTTCTCCTGCGGGCTCAAGTCATTCCAACTCGCACGGAGGGCGCTTAGAGTCTGCTGAACCCTCGGATTCGTCATGGCCCGATGATGAGGTGTGTCGTTGCGGCGTTGCTGCTTCTTGCTTTTCTTCTTGGTCACGATTTAGACAACTCCTTTAGTTTTGAACGTTTGATCACAAACTGTGCGAGATGGTATTTCCTGAGGAATCTTTCCTTATCTTCGTGAAGGAATCCGGGGATCCACATCCCCACACGACCCTGGCGAGCATATCGAGCGTAAAGCCGCATCAAGCGGCGAAGCTCCTTGTCCCGGGGTGCGCTAAATCTTTCTTCGCGCAGACCTCTCTTCGCAATGTCCATCAGTTCATCAAGATCTCGCTGCTGACGTGCTCGGCGCCCGGAGAGTGGTTTCACCCACGATTTGTAATAAGCGATGTGCAAGTGCATCCATCTGAGGTGCGATTGCCACGCGGCCGTTAGCTTCGCGTACTGCTTCTTTCCAACCGCTTTGATCAAAGGCCTGTTTGCTCGCTTCGTGTGACGTTCCAACGATGCGATCAAGCGACGAGACTTCACTTTTACAGTTCCCGCCAGAGGGTCGGTCAACCCCTTTCCTTTAGGTGAACAATCGGAACTTGTCTGCTGTGCTGTTTCGCATTCTTCACCAGAGAGCTTTCGCGAGGTCTCAGCCTGTATAGGCAAACTGCCATCATCGCCAAGACCAGCCGAGGAATAATCGAAGAAATAATCACCAGCATGGCCACTCAATCCAGAATCCAACAGAAATCGAAGCGGTTGAGCACCCACCGGAGAAATTGATATTTCATCGAGGCGCAACGTTCTCTCGATCACCTTGTTCTTCTTCTGCTGCCGTCGTCTGACCAGTCGTAGGTAGTCAAGATAACCTCGAACGGCAAACGCGGCTGCACGCAGTTGCCAGGTGTCCAGTTTCACCCGCCGTCCATTTTTGGAATCAGTTTTCAAGGTATCCCTGAGGCTGAGGACTTTGTCCATGAACTCCTGGTCATAGCACCCGCGGTCGAAGCCGCGGGGCGGGGGGAAGATGCGGAAGGGATAGGAGAAGGGTGAGGTCCCTGAGCGCTGACGGATCTCATAGGACTCGACGA
>JAJXXG010000009.1 GCA_021781255.1 Acidobacteriota bacterium | reverse complement strand
GCTCCGGGCACGTTGTCAAGAATCCAGGCAACCTTGGTTGCGGAGAAGTATGGATCAAGCACGAGACCGGTCCTGGAAGAAACTATGTCTCCCACTCCACTCTCCTCCAACGCGCTGCACTGCGCAGCGGTCCGGCGGTCCTGCCAGACGATGGCGGGATGGATTGGCCTGCCCGTTGCGCGCTCCCACACGATGACGGTCTCGCGCTGGTTGGTGATGCCGATGGCGGCCACGTCGCGTGGGCGCGCGCCGGCCTTGCCCAGCGCCTCTACCGCGCAGCTCAACTGGCTGCTCAAGATCTCCATGGGGTCGTGCTCCACCCAGCCCGGCTGCGGGTAGAACTGCTTGAACTCATGCTGCGCCACGGCGGCAATCGCGCCCGCCTCGTCAAAAAGAATTGCGCGGGAACTGGTCGTTCCCTGGTCGAGTGAAAGGATGTAAGCCATGCGTAGGGTCTTCCTTCGGCAACCAGTCAAACACGCGCGGCTGGCTTGCGGCAAGGCACAGCGGCTAAGGAGCGTACAAGTCCACGTAGTCGTTTACATGCATGGATGCGAGCCGTTCGTGGTCGAGCGAGACATCGAGGATGCGCTTCTGCTGCGCCTCAGGGTAGCGGCGGCGCAGGTTGGTCTTGAACTTCTCGATCAGCAGCGGCATGCCTTCATCGCGGCGGCGCTTGTGGCCGATGGGATATTCAACCGTCTCTTCCAGCACCGTGCCGTCGTTGAGTTCCACGCGCAGCGAGTTGGCGATGGAGCGCTTCTCCGGGTCGTGATAATCGGCGGTGAAGCGCGGCTCCTCGACGCACGTCACCTTGGCGCGCAGCGCGTCAATGCGCGGGTCGGAGGCTACGGAGTCTTCGTAGTCGCTGGCGGTGAGGTGGCCAAACAGCAGCGGAATCGCAATCATGTACTGAACGCAGTGATCGCGGTCCGCGGGGTTGGCCAGCGAGCCTTTCTTGTCGATGATGCGTAGGCAGGCCTCGTGCGTGCGGATCGTGATGGCGCGAATGTCTTCCGCCGACTTGCCGCTCTGCTTCAGGCGCGCGTGCAGCGTCATCGCGGCTTCCACGGCCGTCTGCGCGTGAAACTCCGCCGGGAAGCTGATCTTGAATAGCACGTTCTCCATCACATAGGAGCCATACGGGCGCTGGAATTTGAACTCCTGCCCGTGAAAGGAGACGTCATAAAAGCCCCATGTTTTTGCGGTCAGCGCAGAGGGGTAGCCCATCTCGCCGGCGCGCGCCATCAGCGCCAGACGCACAGCGCGGCTGGTGGCGTCGCCCGCCGCCCAGCTCTTGCGCGAGCCGGTGTTTGGCGCGTGACGATACGTGCGCAGGCTCTGGCCATCGACCCATGCCAGTGAAATCGCATCGATCGTTTGCTCACGCGTGAGGCCGAGCAACTGGCATACGACCGCGGTAGACGCAACCTTGACCAGCACCACATGATCGAGGCCAACCTTGTTGAATGAATTTTCAAGCGCGATGCAGCCTTGTATCTCGTGTGCCTTGATCATCGCGGTCAGAACCTGCCGCATCTGCAAAGGGGTTCTGCCGTCTGCTAGACCCGTGCGCGAAAGCCAGTCGGCGGTGGAGAGGATGCCGCCAAGATTGTCGGAAGGGTGGCCCCACTCCGCGGCGAGCCACGTGTCGTTGAAGTCCAGCCAGCGAATCATGGCGCCGATGTTGAACGCGGCCTGCACCGGGTCGAGCTGGTAACTCGTGCCCGGAACGCGCGCGCCATGCGGAACAACGGTGCCCGGCACAATGGGCCCCAGCAGCTTTGTGCACGCGGGATACTCCAGCGCTTCGAGCCCGCAGCCGAGCGTATCCATAAGGCAATAGCGAGCCGTGGTGTACGCCAGTTCACTCTTGATTTGGTAACTCAGCGCATAGTCGGCGATGTCGGTAAGAACCTTGTCCGGCGCCGGGCGTTCATTGCTGATGTGCGAGGACACACTCTCTCCTTTTCTTTTCACAGCACGGGTGCCCCAGGTCTCGCTTCTGAGACCTGGGAATGTGCGATCTCAACGCTATGGCTGCCCCATGTCTCGTCAGAGACGTGGGAAGAAAAACTCGTCTGTTACCTTCGCTTCTCAATCGGCACGAAATCGAGATTCTCCGGCCCCGTGTAATTCGCCGACGGTCGAATGATCTTCCCATCCTGGCGCTGCTCGATGACGTGCGCACTCCACCCCGCTGTCCGCGATATCACAAACAGCGGCGTAAACATATTCGTCGGAATCCCCATCACGTGATACGCCACCGCGCTGAACCAGTCGAGGTTGGGAAACATGCGCTTGGCGTCGCTCATCACGCTCTCAATGCGCTCGGCAACGGAGAACAGACGAATGGATTCATCTGTGTCAGACAGCGCGCGCGCCGCCTCCTTGATGATTTCGTTGCGCGGGTCGCTGATGGTGTAGACGGGATGGCCGAAGCCGATGATGACTTCACGATTGGCAACCCGGCTGCGAATGTCTGCCTCGGCTTCATCTGCCGATGCGTAGCGCTGCTGTATCTCCAGCGCCACTTCGTTTGCGCCTCCGTGCTTCGGGCCTTTTAGCGCGCCGATGGCGCCCGTGATGCAGGAATACAAGTCCGAACCTGTTCCGGCAATCACGCGCGCTGTAAATGTGGAAGCGTTGAACTCGTGCTCCGCATACAGAATCAGTGACAACTGCATCGCCGCAACCCACTGCGCACTTGGCGCGGCGCCATGCAGCAGGTGCAGAAAATGCGCGGCAATCGAGTCATCATCCGTCTCCACTTCAATGCGCTTTCCATTGCGCGCAAAGTGATGCCAGTAGAGCAGCATCGAGCCCAGCGACGCCAGCAGCGCATCGGCAATCGCACGCGCACCCGCGTCGTCATGGCTTGCATCCTCCGGCCGCAGGCAGCCCAGCACGGAGACGCCGGTGCGCAGCACGTCCATGGGATGCGTCGTCGCCGGCAGCAGCTCCAGTGCCTTCTTCACCTCTGCGGGCAGGCCACGCAATGTGCGCAGGCGCGCCCTGTACGCGGCAAGCTCCGCTTCGTTGGGGAGCCTGCCATGCACCAGCAGATACGCGACTTCCTCAAACTCGCATCGGGCCGCGAGATCATGGATGTCATAGCCGCGATAATGCAAATCATTGCCGCTGCGGCCCACGGTGCAGAGCGCTGTGTTGCCGGCCGGCGTGCCCGACAGTGCGACGGATTTCTTGGGCTTGAACCCCACTGGCGTCGCGGTTGCTTCTTCTGTACTCATCGGAATCCCTCCCCGGCGCTGCATGCGCATGGATGAAGGGCGAACTGCCTACTTCGTGCCTTTGCCCTTGGCGAACAGCTCGTCCAGCTTCGTTTCATAGGCGTGGTAGTCGAGATACTTGTAGAGCTCGGCGCGTGTCTGCATCAGCGGAACGACGCTGCGCTGCGTGCCCTCGGCGCGAATGGCCTCGTATACCTTGAGCGCAGCCGCATTCATCGCGCGGTACGCCCCGCAGCAGTAGAGGATAATGTCCACGCCCGCTGCGGCCAGCTCATCGCGCGTGAACAGCGGCGTCTGGCCAAACTCCGTGATATTGGCCAGGATGGGCACGCCCACCGCTTCGCGAAACTTCGTGTACATCGGCAGCTCCGTCACTGCCTCGGCAAAAATCATGTCCGCGCCCGCGGCCACGTACGCCTGCGCGCGCTCGATGGCCGCGCTCAGGCCCTCGTTTGCCAGCGCGTCCGTGCGCGCCATCAGCACAAATTGCGCATCGGTGCGCGCGTCGACGGCGGCCTTGATGCGGTCTACCATCTCTTCGGCGGGCACCAGTTCCTTGCCGGGGCGGTGGCCGCATCGCTTCGCGCCCACCTGGTCTTCCATGTGCACTGCTGCCGCTCCCGCCTTCGTCATGCTCCGGATTGTCCGTGCAATATTGAACGCGCCGCCCCAGCCGGTGTCGATATCCACCAGCAGCGGCAGGGCGGTGGCGTCGGTGATGCGCCGCACGTCGATCAGCACGTCTTCCATCGTGCTGATGCCCAGGTCAGGGACGCCGAGCGAGTTGGCGGCCACGCCGCCGCCCGAGAGATACAGAGCGCGAAAGCCGGTGGCGTGTGCCATGCGCGCCGTGTAGGCGTTGATGGCGCCTGCCACCTGCAGCGGCTTTTCTTCCTTGAGCGCGGCGCGAAACCGCGCCCCCGGCGACGACTGATTGGGATGGTCCGGCATGGTACTTCCTTGCGCCGCATCATAACAGGGTTGTCGTAATGGCTTCACGAACCGAGGCTCGCAGTGCGACAATCATCGCGTCGAGTCAGACCACCAGCAGCACGGGCTCTGCCCGGAGGAGGACCATTTATGAAACGCCTTTTGATTTGCGCGGGCGCGCTGTTTGCAGCCACGCTGACCCTGTCGGCCCAGCCAAAGACGCCCGCCAGCCCTTCGGCAACAGCGTCGGCCACCATTGCCGGCAAGACCATTTCGATTACCTATTCCTCGCCCAGGGTCAAAGGCCGCGAGGGCCACATCTTTTCCAAGGACGGCCTGATCAGCC
>JAJXXG010001165.1 GCA_021781255.1 Acidobacteriota bacterium | reverse complement strand
GAAAGATAACGGTTCCGCGCGACCGAAGAGGCTGTACGAGACTAAGAAGCGTCTCCGAGAACTCGGGTTGTCCGTAAATGCTTCGCAAAATTCCGCGGCGACAAGACCTTCGCCGGGGCATCGCTCTCCTCTATCCTTGAATTATGCACGACCACACTTCCCCCGCCTCCGCCAATCAGCTCGAAAAGTCGCCCTCTTCCTATCTGCGCTCGGCACGGCACCAGCCCGTCCAGTGGCATCCGTGGGGTGCAGCGGCCTTTGCCAAAGCCCAGGCAGAGGACAAGCCCATCCTCCTCGACATCGGCGCGGTGTGGTGCCACTGGTGCCACGTGATGGATCGTGAATCCTACGAAGATCCCGATGTGGCGCGCATGATCAACGAGCTGTTTGTCGCCGTCAAGGTCGATCGCGACGAGCGCCCAGATGTGGATGCCCGCTACCAGGCCGCCGTGTCGGCCATCAGTGGACAGGGCGGCTGGCCGCTGACTGCGTTCCTCACCCCCGATGGCCGCCCCTTCTTCGGCGGCACCTACATCCCGCGCGAAGATCGTTACGGCCGTCCCGGCATCGCCCGCGTGCTCACCGCCATGTCCCAGGTTTGGCGCGAGCGCCGCGAAGAAGCCCTTGAGACAGCGTCCAGCGTCATGGCCGCAATCGAGCACAACGAGAACTTCTCCGCTCGCGGCACCGAACTCTCGCTCTCCCTGGTAGACAAAATCGTCAACTCCATCACCGGCCAGTTCGATCCCCGCAATGGGGGCTTTGGCGCTCAGCCCAAGTTCCCCCATCCCGCGGCGCTCGATCTGCTCCTCCAGGTCTCCCGCAGCCGCGGCAACGAGCAGGCCCGCCGCGCTTTCACGGTGACGGTTGAGAAGATGGCCAGCGGCGGCGTCTACGATCAGCTCGCCGGCGGCTTCCATCGCTACTCCGTGGACGAGCGCTGGGTGGTGCCGCACTTCGAAAAGATGCTCTACGACAACGCCGCCCTGCTGCGCAACTACGTGCACGCATATCAGACCCTGGTGCGCGAAGACTTCCTCAACACCGCCCGCGAGATCGTCACCTGGCTCGATGACGTCATGACCGACCGCGAGCAGGGCGGCTTCTACGCCTCGCAGGATGCCGACATCAATCTCGACGACGACGGCGATTACTTCACCTGGACCTTCGATGAGGCGCGCCAGGTGCTCACTCCTGACGAACTGGAAGTTGCCTCTCTCTACTGGGACATCGGAGAGCTTGGCGACATGCACCACAATCCAGCCAGGAATGTTCTCCACGTCAAGCAGCCGCTCGCCGAACTCGCCGAACAGACCGACAAGACCGAAGAAGAGTTCCGAGCCCTGCTCCACTCCGCGCGCGCCAAACTCATGGCACGCCGGCGTCAGCGGCCCACGCCGTTTATAGACCGGACCCTCTATACCGGCTGGAACGCAATGGCCATCTCGGCCTACCTCGAAGCCGCGCGCGTGCTGCGCATTCCCTCCGCCCGCGATTTCGCGTTGCGTACCCTCGACCGCCTGCTGGCCAGCGCCTGGGACGGAGAAGCCGTGCTGTATCACGTCATGGCGTATGCAGAGAGCGTTGCCGCCGCCGAAAAGGCCCCCGGCTCACTCGATGATTATGCCTTCACCCTGCACGCCTGCATCGATGGCTGGCTCTCTTCTACTAACATCAGGTATTACCAGGCCGCGGTTAAACTCGCCGACGCCATGATCTCCAGGTTCTACGATCGCACCGCCGGGGCCTTCTTCGATGCCCCCGCGCCCGAAGCCGGAGCGACGCCGCTGGGCGCACTCTCCGCCCGGCGCAAGCCCTTGCAGGATTCGCCCACCCCGGCAGGCAACCCTACCGCCGCTGCCGGACTGCTTCGTATTGAAGCCCTCAGCGGCCGCGCCGAATATCGCGAGATCGCCGAAGACACCCTCGCATCCTTCGCCGGAATCGTCGAACACTTCGGGCTCTATGCCGGCAGTTATGGGCTGGCGCTGGAACTTCTTCTCCTCGATCCAATGCAGATCGTGATCATTGGATCGGGCGAAGCCGCCGCACAGCTCCAAGCCGCAGCAGTCGCCGGCTACGCGGTCAACAAGACCGTCGTCCTGCTCGATCCCGCCTGCCTCGCCGCCGGCCAACTCCCGGAGGCGCTCGCCGAGACCGTCCTCCAGGTTCCCCGGCCCGAGGGCGCGGCGGCCTGGGCGCTGGTCTGCAAAGGCCGCTCCTGCCTGCCCCCGCTCTCCCAAGTGGAGGAACTGGAAAAAGCCCTCGCCTGAGCAGAGCCCGATAAACGCGGGCGGGCCCAACCGCATCGATGTACTCTGAGGATGGTAGAGGGCCTCAGCCTATGCAAACCGAACCGAGACAGCTCTCTCTCTCTGCGGGGCCCCGCCTCAAGGCGGCGTTCGCCCTGGCCATCGTCGTAGACCTGCTGCAGATGGTCGTCTTTCCCCTCTTCATCGAGGGCGCCATGTCCCCCGCCGATGACCTCATCGACCTCTGCGCCGCCGGAGCCTTGACCGGCCTCCTCGGCTGGCAATGGGAGTTTCTGCCTTCGTTTGCCGCCAAGCTCCTGCCCGGCGTCGACCTGGTGCCGCTCTGGACCCTCGCCGTCGCCAACGTCTACCGCAAGTCCAGGGCCCTCGCCGCAGCCGAAGCCGGGATCATCGACGGAAAGGCAGCAGAGACAGGCTGGCGCCGGTCCTAGTACCAAAGCCATTCAGGAGCAAGCGCAAAAGATCCCGCAGGGGCTGCAAGGCTCTTTGATTAACTGATGCTGCGGCAGGTCTTAGGGAATGAATGGGGCAGCCCCTCCTCCCCAAGCTCCGGCTCGAAGAGGGGGGGCGAATAGGCACAGTGCTACGTCGCGACAGGCGCGACGTGGGAAGCCCGGATCACGGTGGATGGGGCACTCGGTTGAGCCTTCAATGATCTCAGCCAGCCTGCCGAAAGCCAGGAGCGCGGAATCGAGAACTCGGACCATCCGCAATCTAGGCATACGAGTATGTCGGGGGAAGGAGTCATCGGAGGATGGCTCAGGGTTCGCAACGTGTTGCGGTATAGCCGAACTTCTGCTGGAATGACGCTCAACGCGTTCGACTCGCACTTCGGACACATCATTGTGTTTCACCTCAGGGGCCGGAATCAAAAACCGACAACGCAAAATCCTGGGTAGTGTGTACACTCTACCTTGAAATACACAGGTTTTCAACAAGTTCTTGCACTAGTTGTGCCCCAAATTCGTTGGATTATGAGAGAACTCTCATTAGCTTTGTCTTAGATCCGACGAGCCCACACCCCCCACGGCAACACACACCCACCCACTTTCCCTGCTGCTGCAGGACTCAAGCAGGCCGATTCGGTTGCAGTCGGTTGTTCTGAAGCGCTCCCGAAACGGAGCCATACGGTCAGGCGTGCCTGCGCTCCTGCGCAGCCGCGGAAGGACCCTGAACAGGCAGCAGTGTCTGGATCGCCGCCAGCAGCGCCACCGGGCCTGAAAGTACCTCGCAGTCCACGTCGTACAGGCCTTCACTCCGGGATCGGATGCAGCAGACTCGCAGAATCCGGAGGTGCGGATTCCCCTTCCGCAGCAATATGGCCCATTGAGCCGCCTCCACCGAGAGCAGAGTATGACAAAGAATGGCAATATGAAAACAATCTGCTAGCCGAGGATCCCAGGTGACGCTGCTGGTGATGGATTCGACCTCGTACCCTTCCTGTCTCAAAACCAGTTCCCGCGAGATCCGTATCCCATCGTCATCGCAGATCGAAAGTATCCGAACGCCCTTTCGTGAGCTCATTGCTGGTCCCTTGGGCCTTCTTTGCGATGCCGGCGAAGCCCCGCCGTTGACCCTGTGCAAGCCAGAGTGAATCCCTCTCGCTCCCGGTCGTGGCGCGCGGCCGACGTGTGGATAGAGAGCCAAATTGTCACATCCAGTTGCTTCTCGGTCAAAGAATGCAGATCAGGGAGCCAAGTAAAAATCTGGTCATAGTGCGATTTTTCTCTCTCTTCTTCTATCGCCTATGGTGGAGGGGCTTCGCCACCGCGTCACTCGCCGGCTCAGTGAGCCCATTTTCCGAGTAGTCTTTGTGTGGATCTTCCGGCATCGCCGCAGTTCCTGCCTAAGCATATACCGGAATTCTTTGCACGGGCTTCACAGCGGCGTGCAGCGCGAGACTCGCGATCCGCCTGCCACTTTCAGCGCCGCATCCGCGAGATCACATAGAACAGAATCGAAAGCACCGCGCTCACCAGGATGCAGGTGCCGAGTGGAAAGTAGAACGAAACACTCTTACCCCGGTACGCGAAATCCCCCGGCAATCTCCCCAGCGGCACGCCCAGTCGCGCCATGAGGGCCTTGGCGGTGCCCATGAAGCCCGTGGCCGCGATGGCGTCGATCATCGCGATCGATGTCGATTGGAGGCGCCGCGCCTGGTCGAGGTCGCCGCGTGCGTGCGCGTCGATCAGGCCGTGATAGAGCGCAGGTGCCCAGTTGTACGTGGACCCGACGCCGCCGCGCGCGCCCGTGGCG
>JAJXXG010000468.1 GCA_021781255.1 Acidobacteriota bacterium | reverse complement strand
AGCGCGAGATCGACGCCCACCGCCAGAAGTCCGGCCGCTTCCGCGGACAGATCGACTCCGTCACAACGCCCGCGCAGGCCGCAGCCATCGAGCACGAGATTCAATTCGAATCTGCCGAAGCCGACCGCCTGGAAAATGAAGAATACGCAAGCCTGGAGCGCACGGAGGCCCAGGAAGCCGTGCTCGCCCAGTCCCGCGCCAGGGTGGAACTGCTTGCCGCCGAGCTTGAAGGCGTCCGCAGCCGCGTTGCCGCCCGCCGGCAGGACCTTGCCGCCGAACTCACCAGTCTCGACGCCGGACGCGAAGCCGTGCGCGCGGCTCTCGATCCGGACTGGCTGGCGCGCTTTGACCGCATTGCCGCCGCTCGCGGCGGCTCCGGCATTGCCCGCGCCGAAAATCAGCAATGCACCGGCTGCCGGATGGGCGTTCGCCCGCAAATCTGGAACCAGCTCCGCGAGGGCGAGCTGCTTGCCTGCGACAGTTGCAACCGGCTCCTCTACTGGGACCCGGCCCTGGCTCCTGCACCGAAAGCGCCGCAGCCCGAAGCCATTCCCGGCGCCGGCCGCGCCGTCCGCAAACCCCGCCAGGCCGACGCTTAAGCTGCCCTCGCCCTGCTACTCTTTTCTTGAGGAACCCAGTCCACGGCCAGCCGCCGGAACAGACCGACCACTGACAACTGGCTTTCAGGAGCATTCCCGTGCTGCGCATTTGTGTCGATATGGATGAGGTCATGGCCGACACCCTCGCCGAGCATCTCCGCCGCTATAACCTGACCTTCGACGAGGAGGTGACGCCGGACGACCTGACGGGCAAAGGCTTGTGGGAGATTGCACCCCTCGACCGCCAGCAGCAGATCCGCGACTTTTTCGACGCCGAAGACTTCTTTGAAGATCTCGCGCTGATGCCCGACGCGCAACCGGTTCTCAAAGACCTCTCTGCGCGTTTTGAAATCTTCATCGCCACGCAGGCCATGGCTGTGCCCAACTCGCTGGGCCCCAAATACCGCTGGCTGCAGCGCCACTTTCCCTTCATCCCGCCCAAGCGCTACGTCTTCTGCGGCGACAAGGGAATCCTCCGCGCCGACTACCTCATTGACGACCAGCCCAGGAACCTGCTCCGCTTTGAGGGCAAGGGTTTGCTCTACACCGCGCCCCACAACCTCACTGCTACGGGCTTCGTCCGCGTAGACAACTGGCTCCAGATCGCCGAATACTTCGCCGGCGTTCCCGATTGACGCCATGGCGGCTCGATTCCAGACTGGTGCGGAAGTCTGCGAGCCGACCCGCATACGACGCAACTGCTGCCGATCAGGCAGCGTCAGCCGGGTGTAATTTCGAGCAGAACCAGAATTCACATGCCGAAGCCAAGAGTCTTCAATATGGCTTTTACTTCCACCCCTGCGACGAAGACCTGTCGCAGGGAACCCCGAAATGGAAAAAGCCACTCAGAGGGAGTGCCATTGGGTAGAGCAATTCTGGTTCTGCTGCAGTCCGCATCCTTTCCATTGGCCCGGTCCGCGACCATCAAGTTGAAAATCGTTACGATAAAATCAGGATGTTGAATTCTCTTTCCAGGCAGCACATTACGCGGCGCCGCTTCCTCACTACCGGCGCGCTTGCCGGCGCCGGCCTGGCGCTCTATGCGGGCGAGATCGAACGGCATTGGATCGAAATCACGCGGCGCGACATATTTCTGTCCGGCCTTCCTGGCGTCTTCGACGGATTTCGCGTGGCACAGATCAGTGATATCCACATGGACGAATTCACTGAGCCTTTCTTTCTACGCGAGGCCGTCAACCACATCAACCGCTTGAATCCCGACGCCGTATTTCTCACCGGCGACTATGTGACGTACGAGCTTCTGCCAAAGAGATTCTCCATCGGTCCGGCATGGCATTGCGCCCGTCTCCTCAACCAACTCCAATGCCCCAACCGTTATGCCGTTCTCGGTAATCACGATGTAATGATTGGGCGCAAACAGGTCATTGCGGCGCTCGCTGCGAACGGCATCAGCGTGCTCGACAACGCATATCTGCCCATCGAACGCGCAGGCGCGCGATTCTGGCTCGCCGGGCTCGACGACCCCGTGGTCGGCGAGCCGGATCCCGGCGCAGCCATCCCCGCTTCCATCCGCAATCTGTCTCATGAGCCCATCGTCCTGCTGTGCCATGCGCCAGACTATGCTGACAATCTGTTGGCCCTGCCGGAAGGCAGGGCGATAGCGCTCATGCTCAGCGGCCACACGCACGGAGGCCAGGTTCGCCTGCCGTTCGTCGGCGCCGTGGTTCATCCCGGACTCGGCCGCAAGTATGTCGAAGGCTGGTTTCGCTTCGGGGATCTGCAACTTTACGTCAATCGCGGCCTCGGCACTGTCGGCGTCCCCTTCCGGTTCAACTGTCCACCGGAGATTACGCTACTCACGCTGCGTTCTGCCTAGCGCCTGTTATTCACTTTCCCGCGCCCTGTGTTGCGAGCGAAGATCGGCTCAGACACCGGGGCCCCCGCGGACAGGTCTTCGTCCGTGGGGTGTAGACACCAAGGCACACGGCAGTTCTCTTGTTCCCCCCGGTCCCTGTCTCTCAAATATGGCATTGCGCCTGCCCACGCTTTTTGAGATAGCGCTGGTGATACTCCTCGGCGCGCCAGAAGGTCTGCGCCGGTTCCACTTTGGTCACGATCAGCCTGGGCTTGAACCGGCCCTCGGCGGTCAACTGCTCAATCCTGGCGCGGGCCTGCGCCTCCTGCTCGGGTGAGTGGAAGAAGATCGCGGAGCGGTACTGCGTACCCCAGTCCGGACCCTGCCGGTTGAGGGTGGTGGGATCGTGGAGCAGGAAGAATGTGTCGAGCAACTGCTCGTAACTCACCTTTTGAGGGTCGAAGTCGAGCTCGACCACCTCGGCGTGGCCGGTCTGGTCCGTGCACACATCTTTGTAGGTGGGCCGGTCGAGCGATCCGCCCTCGTAGCCGACTGCGGTTGCCGTCACGCCGGGGATGGCCGCAAACGCAGCTTCCACGCCCCAGAAACACCCCGCCCCGAATGTGGCTTTTTCTGTGCTCATGGGTAATTAAGATGCGTTTTACGGGCCGAAGGCAAAGGACATTTGCAGTATTCCGGGCAGATTGAATCCTTGCGGATGGTTGGTCACAGGCCGGACAAAAACTCATTGAAGAGTTGCGCGTGCAGCGAGGCATTGCCCGCCTTTGCGGGATCAACCAGGGCCAACAGATCAAATCCATGTTTTACCTTGTGGTATTCGCCCTTGGTCTTGGTCGGCCTGGAGGCGTGTTTCAAGGCCGGTTCCAGATCGTCCTTCGGAACGGCTTCGATATTCGCGGGACTGCCAGGAAGACTCTTTTCGAGGAAGCCTCCGTCGTAGAAGGCGGCGAGCATTTCGCGGTCGGCCAGGAACCACGCTTCCATTGCCTGAACCATCAGGAACACCTTGTTTCGGCCCAATGCGGGGAAGTCCCATCCGTCGCGGGCATGAAGATGCTGAGCTGCAGTGGCGGAAGTCACGGGAGCTTCGGCATCAACCAGCAAGACAAACACATCACCCGTCTGGCCTGATTCGACTGCGGTTTTGAACCGGTCGAACGCTTGCTGACGTCCACCGCAGGCAACAATTCCGGGGCGGCGATTTTCAGGCGCCAGTTTCAGGCAGTAGCTGGCAAATCCTTCGCGACACCGCTTGAGAGTGTCCTTGTTGTTTCCTCCACCTTCTACGTAGATCCGGACGCTCACCAGCGGTTTCCCCCGATTTCGCCGCTCATCCAGAGATGCCCAAGTGAATAATCCTTGAGCCAAACTTTTAATTGTTCTTTGTCCAGCCGCTTGATCACCGTGGAACCCTCAACTTTTTCGCAGGCGCACACTACTTCAGGTGTTTCGGTGAATGCGTCAAGCAGGGCGTCGGAGTGCGTAGTGACGATCAGCTGGGTCCGCGTCGAGGCGTCGACCAGCAGATCGGCAAGCGTGTGGATGGCGTCGGGGTGCAGGCCGAGCTCGGGTTCCTCGAGGCAGGTTACCGGGGCAGGATTCGGGTTGAGCAGGATAGCCAAAAGCGCAATCCAACGCAGAGTTCCATCCGACATACGATAGGCCGAGGTGGAAAACCCACTTTCCTCCTGGATCGCCAGTTGAAGATTAGCTCCATAGAGGCGCACATCGAGTGATTTGAAATCCCCGGAAAACTTGGACATGAGTTCATTTATGCGTTCGAATGTAGGCCGATAGAAGCTCTTGAAGTGAGCAACCATTTGAGCCAGATTGAGGCCACTTTCTTCAAGTCGATCTACACTCTGGCCAGCGAGAACTGGGTCACGTGCAGATAGGTCGGCCCCAAATTCCCAATCCTGGTGAAATTCAAATCGATCGAAGAAATCGCGAGTCTGGATAATCTCTGGCAAGCTGCTCGCCACACCCGCTTCCAACAGTTGGCGATCCGCGATTTGCGACAAAACTGAGCGATCTGAAACTAAATCAAAGAGAGGTAACAGTTCGTTTCGAGATGAAATGCGAACGTGCAGTTCCCC
>JAJXXG010001182.1 GCA_021781255.1 Acidobacteriota bacterium | reverse complement strand
CTCGGCCGATCGTTTCCTCGCCGCCGAGCAGTCACACTCCCTCAGCGATCATGAACGCGTGCGCGCCCTTGAATTGATGGAGATGCAGCGCCATGCCCAGCTCATGTTCACCAGTTGTGGCTGGTTTTTTGATGATGTCTCCGGCATTGAGACCGTACAGGTAATTGCCTACGCCGCGCGCGTATTGCAACTGGCCTCAAAGGTCTTCGGAGATCAGGCCGCGCCGCTTGAGCCTGCTTTCCTGGCCTCGCTGGCTGAAGCTCGTTCCAACGATCCCGCTGCCGGCGATGGAGCACGCATCTACAAAAATTGCGTTGACACCCAGGAACTGCATCTCGAGCAGGTTGCTGCGCACTACGCTATCAGTTCTGTCTTCTCGTCCTTCGCTGACGAAACCGAGCTCTTCTGCTTTCGCGTGCGCCGTTTCTCCTATGAGATTCACACCTCCGGCCGTGGTCGCCTGGCGCTGGGCCGGGTTTATGTCACCAGCTCCATCACCGGTCACGCCCAGAGCTTCTCCTTTGCGGTTTTGCACTTTGGCGATCAGAACATCACCGCAGCCGTTAAGGCTTACAACGACACGGATTCCTCGGCCTTTGAAGCCTTCTCCGCCGAAGCCGCCGGCCATGTCCTGCGCGCGGATTTCCCTGAGGTGATTCGTCTGCTTGATCGCTTTTACGGTCATGCCGACTACTCGCTTACCTCGCTTTTTACCGACGAGCAGCGGCGTATTGTGCAGCTCATCCTCAATTCCACGCTTTGGGATCTTGAGAACTCGCTCACCACGATCTATCAGGATCATGCCAGCCTTCTGCACTACCTCTCGCAAGCCGGCCTGCCCAAACCGCCCGCGCTCACCCTTGCCGCGGGCTTTGCCATCAATGCCGGCCTGCGCCGCGTGCTTGAAATTGAGCCCATCGACGTGGCGCAGCTCCGTTCCTTCCTTTCTCTTGCCAAGTCCGACCAGGTTCCACTCGAAACCGCGACCCTCTCTTACATCGCCGACCAGCGCATGAAGCGTGCCATGATTGAGCTGCAAATGTCTTCGGGCTCGCTCGAAATGCTTGATCGCGCGCTGGTGCTGGCGCGAACGCTGACGGAATTGCCATTCGACCTGAACCTGTGGCAGGCGCAGAACATCTGGTATGAGATTCTGCGTACTTCAAGCTATGCTCTGACCGCGCTCGATGCCGAGGACCGTCCGCGCTGGGAGAAGGACTTCGATGAGCTAGGCGTGTGCCTCATGTTTGAGTGCGATGCCATTCGCGATCTCGAAGAGGCCGATGCGGCCATGGCCAACGATTAAAACCGGCCCGTCCCGACTCTGCTAACTCCGCTCCACCTTTAACAGGCGCCCCTGCTTCAAGAAAAAATGCTCGCCTCGCCACACAATCGTATCCCCGGCAAGGCCCGCGACCCACAGCCCGATTGCTACCGCATCGCGCAGCGGCAGCAGCCACAGATTCGCAAGCACTTCGTGGTCGCGCAACACCTCGGCGCTCACTGTCATTGCCTGCGCCAGGCGTAGAAAAAAGCTCAAGCCCAGCAGCCACAGGCTCACCGGGCTTAGCCCGCTGGCCAGCGCATTCAGCAGCGCCCACGCAAAACCGTACGTGAAAATCAGGCCGAGGTAGCCACCCGGGCGCGCATCGCGAACCGTCCGCAGCCAACGCAACTGGTGATCGATGAAACCTCGCCAGGCATATGCGGGAACATTTGTCTCCACAACCTCTGTGCTCAGTGCTACGCCGTAGCCGGCTCGCGACACACGCGCTCCCATCTCATAATCGTCGGCCAGATGATCCACAAGCGCGAGCAGCCCGCCCGCCTTTTCCAGCACATCGCGTCGTACCGCAAGCGTGGAGCCAAGGCCGTAATGCAATCCGCCCTCGATCCACTTTGAGAGCAGCACACCGGGAATAAAATCCGTCGCGATGCCTAGAGCCTCCAGTCTTGAGGCCAGCGTCCCCAGCGCGTGCCCGCGATAGAGTGCGGTCACCAGCCCCACGGGCGTCGCTTGCGGCCGCTGGCCTTCAGCGGCCTCCTGCGCAAAAGCTGGGGTGGCGAAGCAGCTCACAACCCGCTCAAGATAGTGCGGCCCTACCGTTATATCCGAGTCATTGATGAGCAGAATCTCGAACCGCGCATGACGAGCGAGCTGCGCCAGCGTACTCACTTTGCCATTGGTTCCCAGCCGCTCCGGGCATTCCACCAGGCGAATCGTCAGCATCGGAAACTCAGCCGCAAGTGCCGTCACCGCCGCAGCCGCCGGATCGCCGAGCGAGCTTACGCCAAAAAGCAACTCAAACTCGCCCGCATACTCCTGCCGGCAGTGGCTCCGGAACGCATCCATCATGCCCGGGTCGAGACCCTTGAGAGACTTCAGAATGCTGATGCCCGGCGCAAACTCGGCCCTCGGCCCACGCCGCTCGCGCAAAAAAAGTCGTGCCGCTATCAGGCTCGCGAGAAAATAGCCCATCCCGGCCACGGTCAGCGACGTGGTGAAAAGCTCGATTCCATGAGCGAGGACGTGAGGCATGAAGGAAGTTTACAAGGTTCTGCCAACAGGCTTCAGTTGGAAGCGCTATTCCATCCACTGTGTCCCGGGAACCGTAAAGTCTGACTCACTCGTACCTGAGCGCTTCGATCGGATCCAGATTCGCCGCTTTCCATGCCGGATAAATGCCAAAAACCAGACCGATCACGCACGCCACGGCAAAGGCGATAAGTACCCAGGTGAACGAGAGCGCCGCATGCAGAAACGGCACCGAAAAATGCAGAATAAGCGTCAGCAATGCGCCAAAGAAAATGCCCAGAACCCCGCCCACCATGCACAGCGTTACTGCCTCCATGGTGAACTGGGTAAGAATATTCTGCTTTGTCGCGCCAATGGCTTTGCGCACGCCGATTTCACGCGTCCGCTCCGTTACGCTCACCAGCATGATGTTCATCACGCCCACGCCGCCCACCATCAGGCTGACCGACGAGACTGCAACCATAAAGAGAAATAGCCCGCCCGTAATCTGGTTCCATAGTCGCGTCAGCGAGTCCGGGCTGAAGATGGCAAAATTATCGTCCTGGTCCGCGCGCAGCTTGCGCCGCACCCGCAGCATCTCCCGAACCTCCTCGGTTACCAGCGACTTATTCGCAGGGTCGTCGTACTTCACCACCAGCCAGTAATCGGTGATCTCGGGATGAATCTTGCGGAAAGTCTCAATCGGGAAATAAGCCTGGTTATCCTGCGTGTTGCGTCCGCTTCCGAAAGGTTGAGGCTGCAGATCGAGCACTCCGATCACGGTGAAAACGTCCCCGTCGCATTCCACGTCTTTACCGATCGGCGACTCGCCGGGAAAAAGATCTGCCGCGGCATCGTGCCCCAGTATCACCACATTTGCGGCGTGTTCTTCCTCTGACTCGGTCCACATGCGACCTTCGAGTAAATTGACGTTCTGAACCTGCGTCACGGCCTCTGTATTGCCGCTCAGAATCGTGTTCTCGATCTTATGCGTGCCGTGTTTCATCGACACGCTGCCCAGTCCGGTTTGAAAATTCTGATAGGTCAACTGGGGGTCTACCGTTACAACGTGCGGTAAACCTCGTATCGCCAGTCCGTCTTCGTAGGTGAACTTCTTGCGGTTCAATTCCTCTGTCGTGGGCCTGTGGCCGAAAGGGTCGAAGTGGTAGATCCACAGCGCATTCGTGCCCAGAGTGTTCACAAATTGGTTGATGTTGGTGTTCAATCCGTTGATTGCCGACGAGACCAGGATGACCGTGGAGATGCCGATCAAGATTCCGAGAATGGTCAGGCCGGAACGCATTTTATTCTTGCGCAGCGTGTCCAGGGCCATCTTGACGGATTCTCGGGATTGACTGGTGGAACGCATCAAACAGCTCCCAGCTTCTGGTCTTCAGCCCTAAGGCAAATCTCTCTTTGCGCTTCCTTCGGCGCGATCTGCGAAATATCCGCGCCGCACACACCATGAACTCAAAGCAAATCGCCGGAACTACCGTTATAACTCTGCTCTCAGTGCCGCAATCGGGTCCAGCATGCTCGCTTTGTGCGCCGGATATATTCCAAAAAAAATGCCTACCGAGCCCGATACGATCAGCCCCACCGCAACGGACCAGAATGCAACCACCGAGGGAAAACCAATCGCCAGCGTGATGCCCTTGGCTGCACCGATGCCCAGCACGACGCCGAGCAGTCCGCCAATCAGAGCTAACACCGCCGACTCGATGAGAAACTGCAGCAGCACGTCCCGGCGCTTGGCGCCGAGCGCCTTGCGCACGCCGATCTCGCGCGTTCGCTCCGTTACTGAAACCAGCATGATGTTCATGATCACAATGCCGCCGATCACCAGCGAGATTGCTGCAATGGCCACTACCACCGCGCCAAAGTTATTAAGAATATTTCCCAGCAAATTCTGGAATGTCGCGCTCGAATCGATCGTAAAAGCGTCTGGCTCGTCCGGTGTCAGATGACGCCGCGCCCGCATAATGGTGCGTAGCTCGTCGCTCACCGACTCCATCACTGCGCCGCCGC
>JAJXXG010000525.1 GCA_021781255.1 Acidobacteriota bacterium | reverse complement strand
CCGTCAGCGCGCAACCGGCGCGCAACGCCAGTTCCAGCGCCTCGGCAGCCTTGTTGTCCGCCACCACGACCATCACCGGATGCGGCGCGGCCCGCGCCATCAGCGGCAGATACAGAGAACGCGCCGTAGCGGTCAGTCCGGACACACGCCTGCGCCCCGTACCCAGGCTCAGGTGCCTCTGTACGCGATCAAATGCCGAGGAGTGCTCCAACTCCGCGAAGATTTCGCGGACGAACGGAAGGATCATGCACCTCCAGTTTAACAGCGCGGAAATATCTGCAGGAGCGCCTGCCTCAGATGCAAACAACGGGTCGCCGCCCTGCGCGTACAGACGGCCTCCGTCTGCCCGGGTTGCGCCACGCCTCCTCGCGGCCAGGTTTACAGCCACAGCCAAATCGATTTATGGTGGACGCGCCACAGATTTCGAGGTGCAGAATGCATTCCACGTATTTCGCCGCAACTTTACTTGCCGCCCTCACGGTTGCCGCAGCAGCCCAGACCGCGCCCGTGCGCCCCCAGATTTTGGGCATCTCCCACCTCGCCGTCTACACGTCCAACCCGGCCGCCACGGAGCACTACTACCACGACATCATTGGCGCGGCCAAAGAGCCCGACCCCGAAAATCCGCAGGGCGTGCGCTATGCCGTCAGCGCAACACAGTTCATTGAAGTGCTGCCGCTGCCACCCGGCTCAGGTATCAACCGCCTGGACCACACCGCGTGGAATGTAAGCAGCGCCGAAGCGATGCGCAAATATCTAGCCGCCAAAGGCTGGAAGACCCCAGCCGCGGTCACCAAAGGTTCCGATGCCAGCCGCTGGTTCGAAGTGCAGGATCCGGAGGGGAACAAGGTGCAGTTCGTGCAGCCCTCCGCGCACGCCAGGGCGCCCGACGCGCCCAACGCCATCGGCCACCACATCATTCACGTCGGCTTCATGGTCCACAGCCGCGCGGCGGAGGACACCTTCTACCGCGACCTGCTCGGCTTCAGGCCGTACTGGTTCGGCGGTATGCAGGAGGGCAAGCTGGACTGGGTTAGCCAGCAGGTTCCCGACGGCCATGACTGGCTGGAGTACATGCTCACCAGCGGCCCTTCCGGCTCGGGAATTCCGGCAACAATGACGCTGCACGCGCTCGGCGTGCTGGACCATCTCTCCATCGGCGTAGTCTCCGTCAACGACGCCTACAAGGTGCTGGAGGCCGGAAACAGACTGGGCGGCGTGCATGACGCGCACACGCAGATCGGCAAAGACGGCAAAGGCCAGTTCAACCTCTACGACCCCGACGGAATCCGCCTCGAGCTCATGAACTTCCACGCCACGGAAAAGCCCTGCTGCTCGCCCTTCACAGCCGCCGACCCGACGGAGTAAGGACGCCGCACCACTCCGTAGAGCGATTCAAATCGAGTGGGCAGCCCTCAGGCGGGGCTGCCCATCCTTCGCGCTAGAATTCAATCATGCCCGCCGCAGCGCTTTCACCCGAAATCCTGGCCAAGTACGAACCCGTCATCGGGCTCGAAGTGCATGTGCAACTGCTCACCGCCACCAAGGCCTTTTGCAGTTGCGCCAATCACTTCGGCTCAGCCCCCAACACCAACATTTGCCCGGTGTGCCTGGGGCTGCCCGGTGCGCTGCCGGTGCTCAATCAGAAAGCCGTCGAGTTTGCCACGTTGGCTGCGCTGGCCATCAACTGCCAGGTGCGCGAGAGTTCCATCTTCGCGCGCAAAAACTACTTTTACCCCGATCTGCCCAAGGGCTATCAGATCTCGCAGTTCGACAAACCCATCGCCGAGCATGGATGGATCGACGTGCCCTCCGCCGACGGCAGCGTCCATACCGGGGCCCCCGCCGACGGGTCCTTGTCGCCGGGGCTGAAACGTATCGGCATCACCCGCCTCCACCTGGAAGAAGACGCCGGAAAAAGCCTCCACGACGGCTTCGGCGATTCCGCCACGCGCACCTATCTTGACCTGAACCGCTGCGGCACTCCGCTCATTGAAATCGTCAGCGAGCCCGACATCCGCACCCCAGATGAGGCTTTCGAATACCTCACGCGCCTCAAAGAGATTCTCCTCTACACCGGCGTCTCCGACTGCAACATGGAAGAGGGCTCGCTGCGATGCGATGCCAATGTCAGCGTCCGTCCCAGAGGCCAGGAAAAGTTCGGCACCAAGGCGGAAGTCAAGAACGTCAACAGCTTCCGCTTCATTCGCGCCGCGCTGCAATACGAGATCGAGCGGCAGATTGAGGTGATCGAGTCTGGTGGCCGTGTGGCGCAGGAGACGCGGCTGTGGAACGCCAATGAGGGCCGTACCTACTCCATGCGGTCCAAGGAGCAGGCGCACGATTATCGCTACTTCCCGGAGCCCGACCTGCCGCCGCTCATCGTCTCGCCTGAGCTCTTGTCCGAGACCAGGAAAAAGATGCCCGAGCTGCCCGAAGCCCGCCGCGCTCGCATGATCGCCGAGTACGAGCTGAACCCCAAGGACGCGCACACGCTCACCGCATCGCGCGAGTTTGCGGACCGCTTTGAGACCGCGGCCAAAGGCGCAAAAAATCCGCGTCGCGTTGCTAACGTGCTGCTCAGTGAGATCGGCGGACGCCTGAAAGCCCTCGGTCTCGAGCCGGAGCAGTCGCCTGTCTCCATGGCTGGCATCGTGCTGGCGGCCGACCTGCTCGACGATGGCAAGATCAGCTCCAAACAGCTCAAGCAGCTCTTCGATGTGTGTTTCGAGAGAGGCGAAGATTTCCCTGCCGTTTATGAGCGCGAAAAACCCGAGCAAATCACCGATGCGTCCGCCATCGAGGCGCTCATCGATCAGGTCATCGCTGCCAATCCCAAACAGGTCGAGCAGTATCGCGCCGGAAAGAAAACCGTAGCCGGCTTCTTTGTCGGCCAGGTGATGAAGGCGTCCAAAGGCCAGGCCAACCCTGCCCTGCTCAATGAACTGGTGACCAGAAAACTGGACGCATGACAAAGCCGCGCCGCCCTTCAAGGCTGGCGCGGCTCTGCTCTCCTGCCGTCACTTCATCTTCAGTTCGGTTTCAAACTCCTTGCGAGCGTCCCACGAACTGACCGTCTTCACCACGCTCTTTTTGCTGTCCTTCTCCGCCCATAGGTCATAGTCCTCTGACATGTTCACCTGGGCAAAATAGAAGCGGCCCGTCGAGCTGGAAGTATAACTGCGAATAGCCTTAGACTTCTGGTTCTTGAGAAAGACTGTCGCCCCGGCAATCGGATTCGAGCTGGCATCCACCACGCTTCCTGAAACCGTGCGTTGGCCTAGGTTCTGCGCCTTCGCTCCAGGCTCGCTCCCCAGCAGCGTAAGAATTACGATTCCCGCCGTCAGCGCGGTCAAAACACACCGAGCTGCGCCTCGTGCGCGGTTCATCCTCACTCGTCTTCCTCCTCGTCGATCAACTCGTCCTCTTCCTCATCATAGTCTTCGTCCACCCGCGATAACTCCAGCGGATCAACGCCGACCACCTCGAACTCGGTCCCGCACTCCTCGCAGGCGACTACATCGCCTTCTTCGACCTCATCCATCTCAATATCCAGACTATTCTCGCATTCAGGGCAGCTGGGCATCGCAGCCTCCTCTCTTCCTTATCCTTTGCACGACGAAGCGTGCTGCATGTTGTAGGATGACGTTACCTTGCGGTACGCCTCCTTTAGCTTTAGGGAGCAGCCGCCCAAAGGTCAAGGGGGCGACGTTCCATCCCTGCTCCAGAACTCCCGTCCGAGGAGAAATTTCCATGAGCCTTTCCAGAATGACTCCCTCCCTGGTGTTTGCCATGGCTGCGCTTCCCTTGGCCGGGCAGCCCGATTATCTCCTCCATGGCGCCCCGGTTTCACCCGCCGCTCCTGACCCGGTCATCGCGCAGGCGCTCGAAGCCATTCAAGCCGCTCACATTCAACAGACGATTCAAACGCTGGTTGGTTTCGGTACCCGAAGCACCCTCTCCAGCATGGAGACCGACTTGCCCGCCGGACAGGGCATTAACGCCGCAGCCGACTGGATCGCGAGCCAGTTCAACGAGATCTCGAGACGGTGCGGCGGCTGCCTTGAGGTCAAGCGCGACGTCTTTACCGCGGACCCCGCCAGCGGCGGCCCTTGGGCCGGGCGCATTCCGCGACCCACGCAAATCACCAACATCTACGCCATTCTGCGCGGCTCTGACCCCGCCCAGGCCAACCGCATGGTGCTGGTCACCGGCCATTACGACTCCCGCGACACGAAGATCATGGACGACCACGGCGCAGCCCCCGGCGCCAATGACGACGCCTCCGGAGTCGCCGTCTCGATCGAGTGCGCCCGTGCACTCAGCAGGCTCCACTTCCCCTCCACCATCGTGTTTGCCGCCGTGGCCGGTGAGGAGCAGGGGCTTGTCGGCTCCGCTCACCTGGCTCAACTCGCCCGCCAGCAGGGCTGGCAACTCCAAGCCGTGCTCAACAACGACATCGTCGGCGGCAACACCACGCCCGGTGACACTCTCCAGCTCAAAGACCGCGTCCGCGTCTTCTGGGAGGGCGTGCCCCAGACCGCCACACCT
>JAJXXG010000165.1:999-4559 GCA_021781255.1 Acidobacteriota bacterium | reverse complement strand
CCGCCTTCCCCGGAATCGATGCCCAGCACCAGGCCTTCGACTACGGCGTCAAAGTCACCGGCTGCACCGTCCATTTCGTCGACGAGCACCTCGACCACGGCCCCATCATCCTTCAGCGCGCCATCCCCGTCCTCGACACCGACGACGCCGATTCCCTCTCCGCGCGCATCCTCAAGGAAGAGCACAAAGCCTACTCTGAAGCCATCGCCCGCATCGCGAGCGGTGACTACGAATTCCAGGGCCGCCGCTACGTTCGCCGCAAGGCCTGATCCCCCTGAACTGACGCAACGACGGAAGATCCGCCGTCCCCATCCTCCCCGGCGGAACAATAATAATCTGCCCATCTCCTAAGATTTTAGTTGACACCCATCCCCGGGAGAGCTATTGTCCTAACTGTTTAGGAGATGACGCTATGGAAAAAGCAAGCCAAACCAGCCTGACCAAACTCGAATTGCGGATCATGCAGGTGATCTGGAGGCGCGGAAGCAGCACCGTCGCCGAGGTGCAGGCGGAGTTGGATCCGCCTCTGGCCTACACCACAGTGCAAACCATGCTCAACATCCTTGCGCGCAAAGCCAAGCTCCGCCGCGAGCTGCAGGGCCGCGCCTATGCCTACGCAGCAAGAGAAACCGAAGCCAGCGCGCTGAGGCGAGGCCTGCGCGACCTTATTGACCGCATGTTCGGCGGCTCCAGTGAAGAGCTCGTGATGAGCCTGTTGAAGACCCGCCAGATCGACCCGCACAAACTCGCCGAGCTCACGCAACGATACAAGCGGGATGAAGGGGGCAACTCATGAAGAGCATCGAGGCATGGATTCTCTCGTATCTTCTAAACTCGCTGTGGCAGGTTCAGCTGCTCTTCGTTGCCGGACTCGCCGCAGCTCGCGCCCTGCGCAACGTCAGCATCGAATCCGAGCATCGGGCGTGGGTCGGCGTCCTTGTTCTTCAGAGCCTTTTGCCTGCCATCTCCACGCTTCCTCACACGTGGCTCCAATCTCTCATTGCCGGCTATCGCGTCACAGAGGCTTCAGGCGCCGCGGGCGTCACAGTGACCATCGGGCCAGCCACCGCCTTCAGCGCCCTTGCGCTTCCGCCTGCTCTGCTCGCCGCAGTTGCGCTCGCGTACTCCTCCGTATGCGTTTGTTTCATGCTGCGGCTTGGCTGGCGCTGCGTTGCCCTCTATCGCATCCAGCGCGATGTGCAAAATGCTGCACTCGACGAAAGCACAGCGCGGTTTGCTGCACAGTGCGCCGGCGCATGGCAGATTGGCCGCGTGGTCATCGCTGCCTCATCACGCATCCGCGTGCCCGTCACGATCCGTCTCTTCCGCAATGTCATCCTTCTGCCGGCAGAGATACTTTCCAGGGCGAGTGACTTCGATCTTCAAACGGTCATCGCACACGAGATGGCCCACATCCGGCGGAATGACTTCCTCAGGAATCTCGCATACGAAGTGCTGGCATTGCCTCTTGCCTGGCATCCGTTTCTGCAAAGCACCAGGGACCATCTGATGGAGACCCGCGAAATTGCCTGCGATGCCATGGCGGCTGCGACGCAGGGCCGCAGACAATATCTGCAATCCCTCCTGCGCCTCGCTTCCCTGCTCGTCCATGAAATGCCGGCACGAGTTCCCAATGCCATCGGAATCTTTGACACCAACACACTGGAGAGGAGACTTATGTATCTCACAAACAATCCAGGCCGCATCGCAGGCGCACGGCGTTTCGCAGCCCTTGCTGTGGCGGCAACACTCACCCTCGCCGCTTGCGGATCTGCCTATGCGCTGGCCATGCATGTGGACGCAGGTCAAGGCGGATCTGCCGGTATCAGCACATCCACATCCAGTTCTACCGTCCAGGTCCCAGCCAAGGAGATGGAGGCGAACCTTATCTCCAAGCAAACTCCCAAATACCCGACCGATGCCAAACTCGCAAGGATTCAGGGAAAGGTTGTCTTGAATGCGGTCATCGACCAGAAGGGCGACGTCGAATCGCTCAAGGTTGTGTCGGGCCCGAAACAGCTCCAGCAATCCGCCCTCGAAGCGGTGCAGCAGTGGAAATACAAGCCTTATCTCGTCAAAGGGAAACCAGTCGCGGTACAAACCACCATCAACATCATCTACACGCTCGCGAAGTGACTGGCCTTCACCCTGCTGCACGGGCAATGCCTGATCTGTTCGCTTGATAACGCCGGTCTTCCAGGTCTCGCTTCCGAGACCTGGGAGACCACACCCCCCCGCCATAAAAAGGCTGGACGCCGGGAGCTGGCACCTCACGAGCCGTCAACCGCCTCCCAGCTTCTTTATTCTCTAACCCATTCATTCCAAAAGGAAAATTCCTCGCCCCATTTTGCAGATTATTTCCCGCAAACGCGCACAATAGATTTATCAGCCTGAGATCCGCGGCCGCACCTTGCCGCGCCCTCAGGCCTTTCGGCTTTTGAGGAGAGCACTGCGCCATGCCATTGACCGTCCCGCCTTCACACCAGCCTTTAGGCCCACCGATGCCCGTGCTCTCCGCCAACTCCCCAGCCCGCACCCTCCAAAATAGTAAATACCCACGCCCTATCCATTCTCTTTCTTCCTCACAGACAGCTTGCATGTTTTCCCAACGCCGGTTTCGCCCAGCTTTCGCCTTGCGTGCCAATGCCAAACCCGTCCACCTTTCACCCGCCGACTGCCGGCAACCCGCACGTGGTTTATCCTGCTCTTTACGCATGACGAACGAAGTAATCCCCCATCTCACGGCATTTGACGAAGCCGCGCTCGACCGGGCCTTTGCCACGCTCGAACGCCAGGCCCGCGACGCCGCCTCCGCGCTCGGCTCGCCCGAGGCCGTGGAAGCCTTCCGCCTGCACTGGCTGGGACGTAAGCAGGGCCTGCTCAATGAGGTTTCCAGCCGCTGGCTCAAGTCCGCTCCGCCTGAGGCGAAGAAGGCCCTCGGCCAGCGCTTCAACGCCCTCAAGTCCGCTATTGAAGGCCTGCTGGACGATGCGTCCGGCGCAGGTCCAACCGACGCAGCCTTGGCCGCCGAAGCCATCGACATCACCCTGCCCGGCTCCCGCCGCCTTACCGGCGCAGAGCACCCCATCACCAGGACGCTCAACGAAATCGTCAGCGTCTTTGCGGCGCTTGGGTACTCGGTAGGTGTCGGCCCTGAGGTCGAAACCGACTTCTACAACTTCGAGTGCATGAACTTCCCGCCCGGCCATCCCGCGCGCGACACGCAGGACACGCTCGTCGTTGCCAATCAGGAGCGCCGCGCGCAGCGCGACCGCCTCCTCCTGCGCACCCACACCTCGCCCGTCCAGATGCGCACCATGGAGCAGCAGCCGCCGCCCGTCCGCATTGTCATTCCCGGCAAGGTCCACCGCAACGACGCGCAGGATGCTACGCACTCGCCGATCTTTCATCAAGTGGAAGGCCTCTGCGTCGATACCAACATCACCTTCTCTGACCTCAAGGGCACGCTCGATCACGCCATGAAGGCCCTCTTCGGCTCGTCCGTCAAGACGCGCTTCTTCCCGTCGTTCTTCCCGTTCACCGAACCCAGCGCAGACGTG
>JAJXXG010000165.1:0-989 GCA_021781255.1 Acidobacteriota bacterium | reverse complement strand
CCCTCGGCCGACGTCCAAATCAGTTGTATCTTCTGCGGCGGCAAGGGCTGCCGCAAGTGCAAGCACTCCGGCTGGATTGAGCTGCTCGGATGCGGCATGGTTGACCCCGCCGTCTTCGCCTTCGCCAAGGAAAAGCAGCCCGCCTACGACCCGAAAAAGATCTCCGGCTTCGCCTTCGGCATGGGCGTCGAGCGCATCGCCATGATGAAGTACGGCATCAGCGAAATCGGCCAGTTATACGCTGGAGACATGCGCTTTTTGAACCAGTTTGCATAAGGAATATGTGGGGGAGGATTACGGACTTAGAGCTCTGAGAGTGCCGGCCAAGAAGAGGTTTGCATGGGACGATGGGTCATTCGCATATGGGTCAGTGTTGTGGTGTTCTGGTTCCACATGTTCATTGCTGGATTGGCACTCGCCTCGCTCGTGCACCTTTCTCTTCGATTGGACTTCTCGTCTCTGAGGCAGTTGATTCGCGATCATCACCTTTTGACGATGTTTGTGCTGGGCGTTTGTGTCGGTTTGCCCGTCCTAGACTCCAGATTTACGGGCCGTGGCTGGTTCAAGTCGCAAAGCGGTCTAACCTATGAAGGATTCAAGCTGGAAAAGATCAAGCGGTGGATGTGGCTACTCATCAGCCCAGTGCTTATCTTGGGAGTAATGGTGTGGGTCGAGACGCAAGGTGGAATGGACTCTCTATCGAGCGCAACACTTTCGAGCTTTTACCACGAGCTTCTCATGCCAAATTGTTCCAGCGGTGGGCTGCTGCGCTATCGCGGAGACACCACATGCAGTAGGAGCCTGCTCACGGTTGGAACCTGGCTGGCTTCAGTAGGCTATTCATTGGCACCGGCCGTCCGCAGCCGCGGCGCAAAGCTATTGCGCGCCTGGCGAAACACTGAAGGAAGCGTTGCCCAAAGTTGATATGTGTCCTGAAGGCTCGATGACAATGAAAGTAGATCCGAAATGAAGATTCTTACGAAATGGAG
>JAJXXG010000777.1 GCA_021781255.1 Acidobacteriota bacterium | reverse complement strand
GCTGCCGGAATGGCATCCGGCTGCGTAAGCACGGCGTAGCGCGCGGCGGAGGCGCAGGCACAGGTTCGTGCGGTGGGCATGGCGGCTACTGCAGCCTTAACGACCTTGGCGGCATTGTCGGCGTTTTTGTGGAGTACGGCGACGATCTCCTCGATGGTGACGGCGTCGTGGCCTTCGCGCCAGCAGTCGTAGTCGGTGACCATGGCGACGGTGGCATAGCAGATTTCAGCTTCGCGGGCGAGCTTGGCCTCCTGCAGGTTGGTCATGCCGATGACGTCGGCGCCCCAGCTGCGGTAGAGATTGGACTCAGCCTTGGTGGAGAACTGCGGGCCTTCCATGCAGACGTAGGTTCCGCCGAGCTTGCCGACGACGCCGGCGGTTGCGCAGGCCGCGGCTGCGGTCTTTGCCACGGTGGCGCAGACGGGATCACCGAAGGCGACATGGCCAACGACACCCTCACCGAAGAAGGTGGAGACGCGATGGAAGGTGCGATCGATGAACTGGTCGGGCACGACGAAGTCCGTGGGCTTGTGCTCTTCCTTGAGCGAGCCGACGGCCGAGACGGAGAGGATGCGCTCGACACCGAGCTTTTTGAAGGCATAGATATTGGCGCGGAAGTTGAGCTCAGAGGGCAGGGTACGATGTCCGCGCCCGTGGCGGGCCAGGAAAGCGACTTTGCGTCCTTCCAACTCGCCGAGTACGAATGCGTCCGAGGGATCGCCGAAAGGGGTTTCGACGCGCTCTTCGCGCACGTTGGTGAAGCCGGGCATGGAGTAGAGTCCGCTGCCGCCGATGATGCCGATTTCTGCCTGAGCCAAGGGCTGCTCCTTTAGTCCTGGATGGGCCGTAGGTTCGGCCCAAGTGCCGGAGTACTGCAAACACTTCAGTATAAAGGGTGGCTTGTCGGCCGGGCGGGACAGCAATCCGCGGTTACTGCCTGGGAACGACGAGTATGGTGATGGATTGTGCCGGGAAGGTTGCGGTGACGGTACTGTTGCTGTTGCCTGTTGAGGGCGGGTTCACGGTCAAATCGGGTTGCGGCGCAATGGCGGAAAGGTTCGCATTGCTGTAAAGGAAGATCTTGGCTGGACCATTCGGGGTCATGTTGGCGAGCGACAGCATGGATGTGAGGTCGCCGTAGGTTTTGTTGATGACGACGACGGTGACGGCATTGTCCTTGGTGCGCAGGGCGCCGTAGACGGAGAGCTTGCCCTGGTCTGCGCTGGCCGATGCCAGGGCCATGTCGCCAAACAGCGAATTAGCGCCGTCGTAGTTGCGATAGACCTCGAAGGCGATGAGCCCGGGGAGTTGTGTGGTGGGATCGGGCGCGCCCCACAGCGTGCCAAGGTCAAGCCCCTCGCGGCCGAAGATGCCGAGAATGTCAGCCTGAGCAAGTGCGCCGTTGATGGACTCAAGTCCGCCCCAGTTGTATTCGGTGATGGCGAGCTTGGTGCCGGGGTAATCCGTGCTCACCCAATGGTGCATCATGGGGATGATTTGCGGGGCTTGCGCCGGCGGGGAACAGTTTGTGGTGTAATTCGCGTCTGTGACGTAGTTGGGCTGCGGGAAGTTGGGATCGGTATACGTGGGATCCCAGAAGACGCGAGTGGAATTCAGTCGAGTCTGCTGCACGGTGGTGTCGCCCGCGATGGAGAAGGCGAGATTGTTCGGAGCGAAGTAGGTGTGCAGGTCGAGGTAGTCGAGGAGGCGTACGTTGCTCTTTGCGGATGTAGCGGCAAACTGCTGCAGATAGTACTCAAGGAGCGGGATGCCGCCGTGGGCGGAGCGATCGAGGGGATTGCCCCATGGCTGGTAGCAGGGACCGGAGCCCCAGCCGGATTCTACGTCTTTCTTGGAGTAGAAGTAGTTCCACCAGTAGTCCATAACGGGACCGCTGACCTCCGCAGTGGGATCGGATGCCTTGATGGCCTGAGCCGCTGCGATGCCGTTGTTGGTGACTTCGTCATAGGTGAAGGGAACGGGATGGACGTCGCGGTGGACAGCGTCCCACCAGCTTGGTTCGTTGTCGAGGTCATAGATTGCGACACCGCCATTGGCCGCATTGCCGAACTTGCTGACGAGGTAGGAGACCCACTGCCCGGTCCATGAGGCATCGACGGTCTGGCTGGTGACGGTGGGGTCATTGCCGGTGATGGGGGTCTTGTCAGGATTTTCCCCGTCGCCGCAGGCTCCGCTGTAGGGGTCAAAGGCGAGTTGGTTGGGGTAGGTTGATTTGGGAAAGCTGCAGGATGTGCCATCCTTTGCCACCCAGCCGAGAACGGGCACGGTGCCGACGGTTTTAGCGCCGATGGACTGGTCGGAGAGAACCTGCGCGTTGAAGCCGCTTGTATCCTGCTGGCCGGTACCGACAACGTGATTCTCGAAGTACCAGTCACTGGCGGAGTTGGTGACGTCGAGCTTGTAGTTGTAGCGGGAGGTTGCGTTTCCGCCCCAGCGATCGACGGAGATATTGGCGGCTTTAGCGGCACTTTGGTTTAGTTGGAAGAAGTTCATGCCGTAGATGAGGGGATTGATGGCATGGGTCTGGTTGCCCGCGTCGACGGTGAGCGAAGGGCCAGTGGAGGCTGCGGGTGCCGTGAGCGTAACGGTGACGCTGCCGGAGACGGAGTTGTCCTGATTGCTGGTGGCTGTGACGGTGACAGCAGTTGGCGCAGGATAGGGAGTGGTGTAAATGCCGGTGGAGGAAATGTCTCCTGGGCTGAGTGAGCTGCCCGCTGCCGTGACGGACCAGGTGACGGAGTTATTGGTGACGCTGGGGCCTGAGACCGTTGCGGAAAACTGCAGCGTGGTACCGATGATGGCTGTTGCTGGATTGGGCGAAACTGTCACCGAGGTGACGGCGGAGGGCGCACTATAGTTTGCCGACACGGTGGCGCTGGAATTCATGGTCACGGAACAGGTGGTGCTGTTTGTTGAGGAGCATCCGGACCAGGAGGAGAACTTGTTGCTCCCGGAGGAGGCGGGCGCGGTGAGCGTGACCGTGGTGCCTGCGTTGTAAGTGCGTGTGAAGCGGGTGGAACCGCCGGCGGCACCGGAGTTATCCGCAGGTGCGACGGTTATGGCAACGCCGCTGGAAGGGTTCGACGAGTTGACCGTGAGTACGTAAGTGGCGGGAGCGCTTGAAGCAGAGCCGCCGCCGCAGGCCGCGAGCAGGAGACTGGAGGCTGTCGCGAGGCAAAGAGCAAGGATGGTGCGCGGCTGCGCTGGATGATGGCTGGCACACAGAACCGGATAGGTACGCGCGATAACTCGATTTATCACGGGGTCTCCGGAAATGTGAATTTGATCGCCGCCATTTTACACCGCGTCGGCGGACGTGTGCACAGGCTTGCGTCAAACTGCTGCAGATGCAAGTTGCATCGGCCTTGCTGCAGGAGATTGCCGGACAGCCCAGCCGGCGAGCAGCAGGCTGGGCGCGAGGGCCGGAGCGGCTTCTCCCAGGCTGCCGAGCGTGGTGTGCTGGATTTGCTGGTCAGGCTGGGCGGCACGCGAGACGATGGCGCAGGGAAGATCGGCCGGGAGGCCCTCCTGCATCCACTGCAGGGCGAGCATGTTCAGGTCGCGACCGGGCATGTAGACAACGCGGGTGGCGTCTTCCGTGTGGGGAAGCAAGGCATAGTTGTGCGACTGGGCGTGGTGGCCGGTGGAGAAGATGACGTTGGATGCCGCATTGCGACTGGTGAGCGAGCAGCCCACCGCCGCTGCAGCGGCAAATGCGGCCGTGATGCCGGGAACCACTTCGTATGGAATGCCAGCCTCGGCTAGAGCCGCAATCTCTTCTGAGGCGCGGCCAAAGATGAGCGGGTCACCGCTCTTGAGGCGCACGACGCCGCGATTGTTGCGGGCGTGGTCCACCATGAGCGCGTGAATCTCTTCCTGCGTGATGTTCTTTACGCCGCAGCGCTTGCCCACGTTGACGACGTGCGCCGATGGCGGGGCGAGCGCGAGGATTGCGGGCGGAACAAGATCGTCGTGCAGCACAACGTCTGCGGACTGAAGGACACGCATGGCGCGCACGGTGAGCAGGTCGGGGTCTCCGGGACCTGCGCCTACGAGGTAGACCTTGCCGCGCGCATCCGGAGATAGCGAGGCGAGTGCCTGGTGCGCCAACTGGCGCGACGGGCAGGTGGCGGAGTCGCACACGGGGCGCTGCGCAAGCTGATGCAGCAACGCTTTGCGCTCTTCGCCGCGAGGATGTGTGGCGAGGACTTCGCGGCGGAGGCCGCCGAGACTCTGCAGCCATGAGCCGAGATCCGCGGGCAACTGCTCGTCGATTTCACGACGCAGACGCTGGGCCAGCGCGGGACTTTCTCCGGCGGTAGAGATGGCGACCTGCAGAGCGCCGCGCGTGACCACGGAGCCAAAGAAGAAGTCGCAATTGGGAATGTCGTCAACGCTGTTGCAGAGGATGTTGCGCTGGAGTGCGCCTTGATAGACGGCGGTGTTGACGGCAGGTGAGTCAGTTGCCGCGAGGACGACGAAGTTGCCGTCGAGGTCAGCGGGCTCGAACGGGCGCTGAATCCACTCGAGTTTTCCGTCGGCAGCA
>JAJXXG010001303.1 GCA_021781255.1 Acidobacteriota bacterium | reverse complement strand
CAGCGCTGGAGAGATGGCCGCGGCGCCACCCCAGGCGGCGTCCACGTGGAACCAAAGTCCTTCCGATTTGCAGTACGCGTGCAAAGCGGCAAGCGGATCGATCACTCCGGCTGCCGTTGTGCCGCAAGTTCCCACCACCATGAACGGCTGCAAGCCGGCCTTGCGATCTTCCTCGACCTGACGCTGAAGAGCTGCGATGTCCATCCTCAGAGCGTTGTCCGCGGGCACAGTGCGGAGCGCCTGCCTGCCCAACCCCGTCATGTGGGCGATCTTTGTAAAGGAATGATGCGCCTCCTCGCTGAGGTACAGGACTGGTTGGCAGTCCAGACAGCGCAGGCCGCGCTCGCCATATTGGGGAAAGGCATGGGTGAGCGCAACCAGCACCGCTGTGAGGTTTGCCTCTGCACCGCCTGTGGTGAAATTGGCAAAGGTGTTCACTGGCAGACCAAATTTGCCTGCAATCCAGTCCAGTGTGTACCGCTCGATTTCGTTGGCTTCAGGCGAAGTGCGCCAGGAGGCGAGTTGCGGATTGTAGAGTGCGACCAGCGTGTCCGCAACGACGGAAGCTACGGTCACGCTGGGATTGAAAAGGCCGAAGTAGCGTGGATGTGTGACCTGCACCTGCCACCGGCGGAGCATGTCTTCCACGTCCGAGGTGATCTCTTCAAGCGACCCGGCTCGTGCAAAGGAGTACCGGGCGTGAAGATGCTGCCGGATCTGCTCTGGCGAGACTTGAGGATAGACAGGCCCGCTGCGGATGCCTTCTTCCACTTGAGCGAAAGCGCCTTCAATTGCATCAGTCAGCATGGAGGTTCTCGCCGGTTGGATATCCGCGAAATTTTCCGGCTCTGTTTGAGATGGATGAATCAAATCGAATCTCTGGATTCTCGTTGGCTTTGAAGCGACAGCCTATCACTATAGCCGGATTTCACCCCGCTGAATCTGACCATAAAGGTCCTGATCCAGCGGAACCAACGTCTCTCTCTCTGGGTGATCGAAAAGGACGGTGTCCGTGAAAAGGCTCGGATCGATGCCCTGCTTGCGCCATGCAGCCTTCGAGTATTTGAACGTACCAGTCAGGTCCATTGCCGGTACGACCCTGAAGAAGATGGGGCAGGCGTAACGCGGAAGACGCTGTTGCAGCTCAGCGCGCAGATCTTCGAGCTGCGTTCCTTCTTCAATGACGAGCGCTGCCATCCCTGCCTGACCTTCACATCCAGGGACCTTCACGCCATAGACGTTTGCGTGCAAGACACCCGGCAGACTCGCAAGCGCCGCTTCCACTTCCGAGGCGGCAACATTCTCGCCTTTCCAGCGAAACGTATCACCGAGACGGTCGACAAAGTAGTAGAAGCCGAGGTCGTCCTTCCGCATCAGGTCGCCGGTTCGCACCCAGCGGTCGCCCTGCGCGAACACGTCGCGCAGGATCTTCTTCTGCGTCGCTGCGGGGTCTGTGTAGCCATCAAAACGATTGCCGATGGCAGAAGCCTCTTCCTGCATCTTGCCGATCGCCTCTCCGGCTTCACCGGTCGCACATCGGACGCACAGGCCAGACGCGTCTCGAACCGGCTGTTGCGTTTCTGGGTCAATGCGGACAAGTTCCGGAGAAAAGCGGTGCGCCAGATAGGGTGGAACGCGCCCGATCGATCCGGGTCTGCCTTCCACGTTAAAGAGCGAGACGTTGCCTTCCGTCGCTGCGTAAAACTCCAGAATTTGCGGAATCACGAAGCGCTCCTGAAAAGCGGTCCAGACCGAAGCTGATAAGCCATTGCCGCAGGCCAACCGGATTCGATGCCGACGTGGCGTCTTCCGCTCTGGAGCTTGCAGCAGATAACGGCAGAACTCACCGATGTATTGGAGGATCGTGCAATCCCACCGGACAACATCGTCCCAGAACTGGCTCGTTGAGAACTTCTCGCGCACGAAGAGGCTTCCACCGCCCGCCAGCATCGCTCCAGGGACCAGCACCCCACCGATGCTGTGATACATGGGAAGGCAGCTGTACATGCGGTCCTGGGAAGTGACCTCCATCATGCCTGCAAACCAGTGCGCCCATTGCAGAATGCGCGCATGCGTGATGCGCGCTGCCTTGGGCAATCCCGTGGTGCCGGAGGTGTAAATGTAGAGCGCGCAGTCCGCAATCGTCACAGGCCAATCGGGCTGCGCGGCCAAGGACGCGCTGCTGCAGCTTGCGATCTCGGTTGCGACCGACCGGATGCCCTGCTGCGCGCCATCCAAGGAAACAACCTCAGGCGCTTGCGCATCTCCAGCGAGCGCGGTGCGGGCTGCGTTTCCCAGCGCGTGCTGTGCCACAATCAGTTTCGGCTTTGCTGCCTGAATGCAATGCCGCAGCGATTCACCTTGCAACTGCGGGTTCAAGAGCGCAACAATTGCGCCCTGACTGGAGACGCCTGCCCAGAATGCGAAATACTCAGGAGAGTTGGGCGCGAGCAGCCCCACGACATCGCCCTTGCGAATCCCCTGCAATTTGGCCCAGTGGGCGTATTGATGCATTCGCCCGACAAGTTGCTCATAGGTGTAGAACTGGGCGTCAGAACAAATCGCGGCCTGCGTTCCGCGCAGCGCTGCCTGCTCCTCCACCAGGTGCATCAGCAGGCGCGCGGAATTCTTCGCAATAGGCGCAGTCTTCTCGATCGCCTTCATCCAGACTCGGGAAACCGAGCGCTCGCCGGGTGCAACGGTCAGAACAGACATTAAGCCGTGCCTCCTGCGTCAATGGTCAGGATGGTTCCGGTGATGTTCCTGGATCGATCACTGAGCAAGAACTCAACGCCGTTTGCGATGTCTTCTGCTTCAGCCATGCGCTTGAGCGCCGACCGGCGTTCAATGCTCTTGCGTGCCTCTTCCGTCATACTTTGGGTCATGTCCGTGGCAATAAAACCTGGCGCCACTGCGTTGACGCGAATCCCAAGGCGGCCCACCTCGCGGGCCAGTGAGCGTGTGAAGCCGACGAGCGAAGCCTTCGTAGCCGAATACGCAGCAAGACCGCTGAATCCCGTCGATGCCACAATGGACGCAATATGCACGATGCTGCCTCCGCCCCCAGCCATCATGGAACGGACAACGTGTTTGGTCACCAGGATAGGAGACAGCGTATTCACCCGCACCATGCGCTCGATGTCCGCATCCGGCATCATGCCCAGCACACCTTCCGCGCTGATGCCCGCGTTGTTGACGAGTCCGAAGATCGGGCCGGCGTCATCGCGAATGCGCTTCACCAAAGCGGGGATTTGCTGTAACTCGGCCAGATCGCAGGCGACAAAGCGTAACGCCGGCTGTCCGCCGGACCGCGCGGTTTCTTCAAGCTCGCGCAACGCATCAGTTCTGCTGCGCGCCACGGCAATTACGCAGAAGCCGCTCTCCAGAAGCTTCCGCACAATGCCCAGGCCGAGCCCGCGGCTTCCACCGGTGACGATGACGTTACGCGCTGGCACGTTGCAGCTTTCCGGTGCCTGAGACGTCGAGTGCGGGGACAAAATTAATTGCCGCGGGCACCTTGTACGGCGATAGCGATTCCCGGCAGTGCCGCAGAATCTGATTCTTAAGATCCTGCGTCCCGCTTGGCAGTGCCGCGCTCGATGGCTTCAGCACCACGTCGGCAATGACGATTGCGCCCGTCAGTGAGCTGGCCTTGCGACGGACGAGAGAGATTTGTACAGACGGATGCTGATTCAGGACCGCCTCGACTTCTTCTGGATAGACCTTCTGCCCGCCTACATTAATCTGTCCGTCGCTGCGCCCGGCAAAGTAGAGGCGCCCGCTCCGCGGCTCAACCCGGTCGCCCGTATTGACGAAGCCATCCGCGTCTCTTAATGCCGGAGCGCCTTCGCCCAGATAGCGCAGCGCCGCTCTGGGCGATTGGATCCGCAGCGTTCCCTCTTCAATCTTCATGGCAACATCCGGCGTCGCATCCAACGCGCTGACCGGGAAGCCCGCCTGCCCATCCTTGACTTCGAAAGCCAGCCCGGCCTCCGTCGAGGCGAATGCATGCACCAAGGCCGCATCCGGATAAGCAGCATGCAGCTGATCGAGAATCACCTGGTCGGCGATTTCCCCGGAAAGCCGCACGTAGTGCGGCTTTAGCTCGCCTGCCATAGGGCTCATCATGGCAGATCGCCAGTGAGAGGGCGTTCCTGAGATATGCGTAACGCCCGAGCGCCCGGCGCGGACGAGAAAATCGCTGGTCGATTCCTCGGTGCCGGAGAGCACCATCGACGTGCCGGTCAACATGGCGCGCAGCAGAATCTGCAGTCCGCCGTAGCGTCGAATGTCATAGAAGGTGCTCCAGATCCGAGAGTCGGGAGCAGCCTGAGCACACAAGAGGTGCCCGGCCAGGCTAGTGAGCGTGTGGGCCACCAGCTTCGGCGGCCCAGATGTCCCTGAAGTGAGCAGGACCCATTCCGACTCGACCTTCTTGGAACGATCGTACTCTTGGGGAATCTCTTCGTGCGTGGCCGGCATGAAGTATCGGACGTGCGGAAACTGTGCGCCAAAGTTGCAGTAGTCCGTCACAATCGCGTCCACCGATGCGCCGCGAATGATGAGATCG
>JAJXXG010000648.1 GCA_021781255.1 Acidobacteriota bacterium | reverse complement strand
GCGCTGTTTGACCCCGGACCCTCGATCCCAGATAGTCAAAGGAGATGGGATTTCGCTATGCTCATGGCATAGACCAAATCACCAGAAGAACAGACCAAACCACTAGAACAGCGGAGATGCGATGAATACAGCCAAGCGGCTGGAAGACATGAGGGAATCGTTTATCCGGGGGATGACCCGGGTGGCGATCAAGTACAACGCCATCAATCTTTCACAGGGATTTCCCGACTATGACACGCCGCCGGAGGTGCTGGAGGCTGCCAAGAGGGCGCTGAGCAGCGGGCAGAACCAATATGGCATTACCTGGGGTATCGCGCCGCTCAGGGAGGCAATTGCCGCCATGATGCAGCGCCTTTACGGTCTCAACTTCGATCCCGACCGGGAGATTACGGTGACTTGCGGAGTGACCGAGGCGCTGTCGGTGATCTTCATGTCGCTGCTGGACCCGGGGGACGAAGTGATTGTGATCGAGCCCTTTCACGAGGGCTATCTGCCCCAGGTGAAGTTCCCTGGAGGCGTGCCGGTGTTTGTTCCGCTGGAGGCGCCGGCCTATCTGCTGGACCGAGAGCGATTGAGGGCGGCGATTACTCCGCGGACCAAGGCCATCATGCTGAATACACCGCACAACCCCACGGGCCGGGTGTTTACGCGCGAGGAGCTGGAGGGTGTGGCGGGGCTATGCCGGGAGTTCGATCTGGTGGCCATTACCGACGAGATCTACGACCGCATTATCTACGACGGGCGCAAGCACATTCCCATTGCAACGCTGCCGGGCATGGCCGAGCGGACAATCACCGTAGGGGGATTCGGCAAGACCTATGCCATGACGGGCTGGCGGATGGGCTACGTGTGCGCGCAGGAGCCGCTGATTGGGGCCGTACGGACCGTGCACGACTTTACGACCATCTGCGCGCCGGTGCCGTTGCAGGCCGCCTGCGTGGCCGCGCTGGAGCTGCCGGAGTCGTACTACGAGCAACTGACGCGGGATTACACCGCGCGGCGGGCGTTGATTATGCCGGCCCTGGAGGCGCTGCACTTTAAGACGCACACGCCCGAGGGCTCGTACTACGCCATGGCGGATTTCAGCGCGTGGGAGTTCGATGGGGACGACGTGGCCTTTGCGCACTGGCTGCCGGAGCACGTTGGGGTGGCCGTGGTTCCCGGCTCCTGCTTCTACGGCACTCCCGGCCTGGGTACGAAGACGGTGCGGTTCGCGTTTGCCAAGAAGCTGGAGACGCTGGACGCCGCCGTGGCGCGGATGCGGGCCTACCGGGAGTAGGCAAATGACTGAGGCGATCAATCAGGTAGATTCGACGGCTCGGGCAGCCGCAAAAGCGGCGCTGCGGATTTGCGGGTTGCGAAAGTCGTTTGGGGATGTGCGGGCAGTGGATGGGATCGACCTGGAGGTTGCTGCGGGCGAGTGTTTTGGGCTGCTGGGGCCAAACGGGGCGGGGAAGACCACTACGATTGAGATTTGCGAAGGGCTGACCGCGCCGGATGCGGGGACGGTGGAACTGCTGGGGCTGAACTGGCAGAGGGATGCGGAAGAGCTGCGGCAGAGGATCGGGATTCAACTGCAGGAGACGCAGTTCCCGGACAAGCTGACGGTGGAGGAGACGCTGCGGCTGTTCCGGAGCTTTTACCGGCGCGGGCTCTCAGTGGAGGAGTCGATTCGCACGGCCCAGCTTGAGGAGAAGCGGCGGGCGCGTGTGGGCGGACTGAGCGGCGGACAAAAGCAGCGGGTGGCGATGGCCACCGCGCTGGTGGGAGATCCGGAGCTGCTTTTTCTGGACGAGCCGACGACAGGCCTCGACCCGCAGGCGAGGCGGCACGTGTGGGACCTGGTGGAGAAGCTAAAAGACGCCGGGCGGACGATCATTTTGACCACGCATTACATGGAAGAGGCGGAACGGCTGTGCGATCGCGTGGCGATTATGGATCATGGACAGGTGATTGCGCTGGGCACGCCGAAGGAACTGATAGCGACGGTGGGCGGCGAGGACATTGTGGAGTTTGCAGTGGGCGCGCAGGCGCATGCGGCTGTAGATGCGGAGGCGTTGAAGGCGATTCCGGGGGTGCAGTCACATCGAGTGGACGCGACGCTGCACCAGCTCTCTGTGCAAGAGCTGCACACGGCAGTACCGCGGATCTTTGCGTCGCTCGAAGAGCAGGGGCTGCATTTGAGCGAGTTCAGAACGCACTCGGCGACGCTGGAGGATGTGTTTGTGCGGCTGACGGGAAGGAATCTGCGGGATGAATGAGCTCCGGCTGAACAGCCTTTTCCAGTTGACGCTGACGCGCTTTCTGCTGTTTGCGCGTGAGCCGGAGGCGATCTTCTGGACTTTTATTTTTCCGATCCTGCTGGCAGTGGGGCTGGGGATTGCGTTCCGCAACCGGCCCCCAAGCGTGCTGCCGGTGGGCGCGACGACACCGCAACTTGCGCTGGCGCTGGCCGCGGACAAGGGACTGAAGGCTGAAGCAACGGATGAGGCAGCGGGCACGCGCGCCCTGGCGACAGGAAGCATTGTGCTGCTGGTTGTTGGTCGAGCGGAGGGAGTGACATACAAGTACGACGACACCAATCCCGATGCGCGGGCCGCGCGCCTCGTGGCCGATCGCGCGCTGCAAGTTGCCGCGGGGCAGCGCGATCCTGTGCAGGCAGAAAACCAGATAGTTCACGAGACCGGCTCGCGCTATATCGACTTTCTGGTGCCGGGGTTGCTTGGCATGAACCTGATGGGCTCGGCGATGTGGGGACTGGGTTTCGCCATTGTGGAGGCGAGGCAAAAGAAGCTGCTGAAGCGCATGGTGGCCTCGCCCATGGCGCGGTGGCAATATCTGGCGGCGTTTCTGCTATCGCGGCTGACCATGCTGGCGATTGAGGTTCTGGTCTTCCTGGGATTTGCTTGGCTGGTGTTTGGCGTGCCGTTTCGCGGGGCGCTGTGGGAGCTGGGATTGCTGTGCGTGCTTACGTCGCTGGCGTTCTCGGCGCTGGGACTGCTGGTGGCCTCGCGCGCGAAGACGATGGAGGCGGTAAGCGGGTTGATGAACCTGGTGATGCTGCCCATGTGGATCTTGTCGGGCGTATTTTTCTCGGCGACGCGCTTTCCGGCAGTGATTCAGCCCCTGGTGAAGGCGCTGCCGCTCACCGCGGCCATTGACGCCATGCGCGGCAACATGCTGCAGGGCATAGGGCTGGGGCAGATGATGGCGCCGGTGGGGATCCTGCTGGCGTGGCTCGTGGCGCCGTTTGCGGTGTCACTGCGGATTTTTCGGTGGAGGTGAGAGAGGCAGGGACGAAGAGAAGAGGGAACAGGGAGTAGGTAGTAGGGAGCGGTTAGCGGTGGGGTTCGATGATCTGGGGGTTGGAGTAGTAGCCCGTGCGTGTGCGGGCTATGAATCCCGGCTTGTCGAACTTGATCTGGATTTGGTGATACTTGTTGGGCTGGTCGGCAGGTAGTGGATCGAAGGCGATTTCGTACCAGGACTGCACATCAGCCAAACACTTCTGGATGTTGCCAGAGACGTCGCTGTTCGACTCGAACGTGAGGCCTCCGCTCTGGATCGCGAGCACCTGAATGCCGAGATTGCCGAACTGCGCGTTGCTAGGCTTGGTTACGCCGTTGAGGAAGACCTTGTAGTATTCGGCCTGGAGCATGGGCTGGCCAGCACCGATGGGATTGATGTTGTAGAGCGTGATGCCGGCCTGGCGCAACTCCCCGGAGAAGGAGACAACGTCGCCGAAGATCTGCTGTTCCGTCTCGTAGTCCAGGTAAATGTCGGGACCGGAGAACAAAGGCCAGCCTGGCGAGACGAAGAGAATGACTTTGCGGCCAGGGAGGGTTGAAGCGTAGGCGACAAGCTGATGGAGGGCGCGGACCGAAATTGTCAAACGGTCGATTCCGCTCCATTGCGATTCGCGCATGATCTCGCGCAGGCCGATCTCGTGTTTCTTGAGTGTGTCGTTTAAGGCGTTGCCGTCGGTGGAGAAGCCGTTTTCGATCTGAATGCCGTTGTCGGTGAGCACCGCAATGGTGGTGGGATGGGCCAAGGCGCCCTCAGACTTTTTAAGGAACTTTTCCGCGCCATTTCGCATGTAAGCGACCATCTCGTAGGGCGTGTTGACGGCGTCGATTAAGAGAATCACCTCAACGGGCTCCTGGGCAGGCGTCATGACCCGGAAGGACGTGATGGGCCGCCGGGATTTGTTGTCGAGGATGGTGAAGTCCTGTTGAGTGAGGTTAGCGACCGGCTGACCGGTTTTGCTGTCGACCACTACGGTGAGTTTGATGGGGGTGGAGGGTGAGGGAACGGCGGGCTGGGGTTGTTGGGCTGGAGCACCGAGCAGGCCGGGAAAGAATGCGACGAAGAGAATGAGCAAGGACCTTAAGATTTTCATGGAATCGGTGGTCATCGATGCCTCCAGGCGAATTGCGCCGAGCTTGGCGTCCTGCGTGGGACGGAGACCGAGACGGGCAACTTAGAGAAGGCCATCATACAGTACGCGATGTGCAGCTTGCGCAGGATGCACGAGAGAGCAGGGGGCGATCCCAAGCCGGTAGAATGAAAGG
>JAJXXG010000102.1 GCA_021781255.1 Acidobacteriota bacterium | reverse complement strand
CGTGGCGTTATCTGATTCCGGTCGGATTTGTGGGCGCGTACTCGACCTTTTCGACGTATGAGTGGGAGACCTTCTCGACTCTGCGCTCGGGCGCATTTTCGATGGCTGCTCTCTACGCGATTGGAAGCCTGCTGCTGGGCCTCGTGGCGATCTGGCTGGGCATTGTGCTTGCAGAGGTAATGCCATGAGCGCGCCACGAAAGACGGGTGACAAGCAGTCTCGACGCAAGGTCGAGATTGCCGTAGAATCCTCGCTTAGCAGACTAGAAGGAGCGCCGCGAGACGAAGTGATGCTTACTGCAGGAAAAGCCGTGAAGGTGACCATTTACCTGAGCGAGGGTGCAACGCACCATGGCGTACCGGTGTACACGAGCATTCTCGACTTTCTGTTTTATCGCGGAGTGGCCGGAGCCACCGTGCTGAAGGGCATAGCCGGATTTGGTGCCGATCACCACATGCACGCCGCTCATCTGCTGGAAGTTTCAGACCACCTTCCTCTGAAAGTCGAGTTTATTGAGAGTCGCGAAAAGGTAGATGCACTGCTGGGCAAGCTGCAGGAGCTCTGCGGTACCGGGCTGATTGAGTTGCAGGACGTGATTGTGGCCAAGCCGGCGGAGATTTCCCGGCCAGAACCGCCGCCGCGCCCGGAGCACCTGAAGATTGAAGGTAAGGCGCAGATGATGCGCATCTGCCTGAGTGAGGAAGACGGCTGGCAGTCCAAGCCGCTTTATCAAGCACTGGTGGAAGCGATGCGGGCGAACGACATCGCAGGCGTGACGGTGTATCGCGGGATACTGGGCTATGGTGCGCATCGCCGCGTACACAGGGAGAAGGGAATTTTCTCTTCGCATCACGGCTCGGTAATGCTCTCCGCAATTGACACGGCGGAGAAGCTGCACGCACTGCTGCCACTGATCGACAAGATGGTGCCCGAAGGGATGGTTGTGTTTTCCGACGTCGATATCATCAAATATGCCTATCGCGCCGAGGGTTTGCCGAGGCTGGCCGAAGAAGCTGCCCCGGAGGTGAAGCCATGAAGGAGAGCTACACCGCGCGGATGGTGCGCATTCACTTTGGGGAGGACGATCGCTGGCAGGGTAAGCCGCTGCATGAGGCCATCGTGGAAAAGTGCCAGGAGCTGGGAATTCCCGAAGTGATCGTTTTCCGGGGCATTGAAGGATATGGTTCCGGAAGCCGGATTCGGCGTAAAGGTCACTGGACTTTCTCGAAGGACGCGCCTATTCAAGTGAGTATGATCGGCACGGAGGAGCAGATTGGAAGGCTCATTCCGTTTCTCGACGGTGCCGTAGAGGAAGGCCTTATGGCAACTTCCCAGGTGGAAGTAATTCGTTATCAGCGCGCCGATTCACCGGCGAATGGAGCGCACTGAACGCTTGCCGCGAGGGAATCTCTGTCTGGCTCGAACTTGGCAGGTCAAACGGGGCAGTTAGTTATCTAGAAATTCGTCGCAGGACTCGTGCAGTTTGGATGACCGAAAGGGGCTGTTCCGGCTGGATGGTGAATGATTGCATACGGAGCAGCGCGAGTGACACCGATGGAATTTGCCGGGGAAGTGGACGCCACGGTCAGAAATCTTTTGGCTGCCTATCAGAACGAAACCACAGCGCAGGCGATGTATAAGGCTTTTGCGGCAAAGGCTGACGAAGAGGGTCTTGGTGGCGTCGGCAGCCTGTTTCGCGCGACGGCACGCGCCGAGCAAATCCACGCGAGCAATCAGGCGCGGGCTCTGCGCCAAAGTGGCGGCGACGCGCGAGCAGAAGTGGAAAGATTCAACATTGGCACGACCATGGAGAATCTGAAGGCTGCGCTTGCAGGCGAGAAGAGCGAAATTGAAGAGATGTATCCGAAGTTTGCCGAGCAGGCCGCAGCGAATATGAGTGCGCAGGCCACGCGGGCGTTTACTTTCGCGATGGAGGCGGAGAAGACGCATGCGGAGCTTTTTGCCGGAGCGATTGCGCAGATTGAATCCGGTGATACGCAGTCATGGGTCCACGCGGCGCGAGAGTTCTATGTGTGCGCGATGTGTGCCTACACGGCGGCAATGCGGGTGGATGGCAACTGTCCGGTGTGCGGCTATCTGGCCGAGCGCTTTGAGAAGATTTCCTGACGGCGGTTGTAATGGAAACGGCGGCAAAGCCTGACGGGCCGCAGGTGTCGAGTGACCAAGATGTTGAATTTGCCGCTTTTGCACAATGTGCGGAGCAACCTTTTGCGACGCTTTGGGTCCAATCAGATGAGGGATTTCTGTCTTTGCGGCCTGCACTAGGACGGCCGTAGGCGTTGTCTGACCAGGCAATACTCCTTGATTCATTTTTCTGCATAAGTTGCCGTGGTTTCGCAGGACCCGGGGCATAAGCGAATTGAAAGAACGACAACCCGACCGAGGAGAACCAATGCCTTCCATGCGTATTACACGCAAAACTGCATTCGCTCTCATGGCGCTGGCCGTCTTGTCCTTCTTGTGTCCACGCAGCAACGCCCAGGCGGCGCTGCTGATGGAGCAACCGTACGGCTTTTTCGGCGCTCTCAATCCAACCGGACATACGGCAATTTATTTCGAGCACGTGTGCGCGGAGACTCCCGTGAGGCTGCGGCACTGCCGGCCTGGGGAACTGGGCGTCGTGATTGCGCGCTACCAGGGCTTGAACGGCTATGACTGGATTGCGATTCCGCTGATGCCGTATCTCTACTCCGTGGAGAAGGCGTCGGATGTTCCGTCGCATGTGACCCACGAAGAGGTGAAGCGTTTGCGCGACCGCTACCATGAGAAGCATCTGATGGGACTGGGTGGTGATATTCCGTACGGCGGTCTGCTACACGGCGGATGGGCAGAGCTTGTAGGCGTCAGTTATGAGCGGCGGATCTACGCTTTTACGTTCAAGACGACCGAGGCGCAGGATAACGCGTTTATCGCTCGCATGAATGACTCGAAGAACCACTCACATTTCCACTTGCTGTTTAATAACTGCGCGGACTTCGCACGCGAAGTGCTGAATGATTATTTTCCACACAAATTCGGACGCAGCATTTTCCCTGATGCGGGCATGACGACGCCGAAGCAGATTACTTACAAGCTGGTGCGCTATGCGAAGAAGCATCCGGATACAGGCCTGCACGTGTACGAGATTCCGCAGATTCCGGGAAACCGGCGGATGAGTGGAAAAAACAAGAGTATTTCAGAATCGCTGGTGACAACGGCCTACGCAATTCCAATTGTGATTGTGAATCCCTATCTGGCGGGCGGGCTGTTTGTAGACTACCTGGTACGTGGACGACATAACGTTATTCCCAGACATCCGATGAAGCTTGGGCCCGAGGATTTGGCGCAATTGACAGTGCCCGAGCCCGCGCGGGAAAATCCGTTGGGCGTGGCTGAAGAGACTTTACCGAGTTCCGTGAGCAGTCCGGGTGAGCATGGTCTGGCGAAGGCCACCATGAATGTGGAGTCTAATTCCATGCTGAATGTGGCCAGTGATCCTGGCTTGATGGAAGTTGTGTACGCAAATGAGTAAGGAACCGCAATCGCTAAAGAACCACGCACGCTTTGATCCTGTCTTCCACGTGGTGCTCGTTTTCACGCTGTTCGCGAATCTTGTATATGCGATCGCGCACGTAATCCGTCATCCGGGTATAGGTTCGGGCTGGTTCGTGGTGCTGTCGGTGGTGGCATTGTTTGCCCTCCTTCGGATGCGACAATATCCGCTGAAGGTTCAGGACCGCGTGATCCGACTGGAGGAGCGGCTGCGGCTCCAGTCGCTGGCGCCGAAGGAATGGCATGCGCAAATCTATCGTCTGACAGAGAACCAGCTCATCGGATTGCGGTTCGCAAGCGATGAGGAAGTGGTGGAGCTGGCCAAGCAGGCGATCGAGCACAATCTGACGAGCAAGCAGATTAAAGAGCGCATCAAAAACTGGCGCGCGGACGAATGGCGCGTGTGAACGCAGCGCCGGAAGGTAAACGGGAGCTCCGTCAAGAGACAGAGGCGGTGAGCGTGAGAATGAGAAGGAGTATCCCGAATCCTACTGCCGCAAAACCGACGATGCGCGCGAACTTGACGAACCAGTCTGGCGCCTCCTGACCGAGGCGCGATTCAAGTTTGCCTTCCTTGCGCAAGCGCTCATACTCCATCGGGCGCTTCTTCTTGAACTCTTCTTCGCTCTCCACGCCGGTGAAAACGACCATATCCATGGGAAAACTCTCTGGACGCAGATGCGTGTTTACAAAATGGATGGAGAAGATAAAGAGGATGGCCAGCAATCCCTCTTCGCTGTGAATCAACAGAGCTGCATTGAGCGCCCAGCCTGGCAGGAAGTGGGCAAAGAAGGGCGCGAACCACATCGCATAGCCAGAGAATCCGATGACGACCATGCCCCAGAAGACCGCCCAGTAGTCGAATTTCTCCCAGTAGGCATAGCGCTCGAATTTCGGCCGAGGTCCGAGGCCCAGGAACCAGCGAAAGTGCCCAAAGAGATCCTTCACATCCTTCCAGTTTGCGACCATCGAAGTGGGCCCCCAGAAGATGCCCTTTTCGCGTTGAGCAATGCCCCTCATG
>JAJXXG010001115.1 GCA_021781255.1 Acidobacteriota bacterium | reverse complement strand
GCCGCCTCGCCGGACGTCGACGTCGTGGTCGGCGTCGATACGACCCCGCCGCGGGCCGATCTCGGCCGTACGGAATTCGTCCGTGCCGACATCCGTAACCCGATCATCGCCAAGGTGCTGAGCACCAAGCAGATCAACATCCTCAAGAAGGCGATGGGCGAACCGTTCGACGTGACGAAGCTGGTGGACGCTGTCCAAGGCCGTGGCTTCGGCGGCCCGGGCCAGCGCCCCGGAGGGAACAACAACCAGGGTGAGCCCGGTGGTGCCACAGCGAGCGGCGAGGAGGCTCCGGCTGCCCCGGGGGGCCAGGCGGGGAGCCAGGCGACCGCGAAGTCGAACTCCGACGACACCGAAACCACGAAGGCGGCTCCCAAAACCGCGCGCCCGCCGGTTGTGCCCGACGCAGAACGGAATACTTGCCGCCTTCACCACATCCGCGATGCGCTGCATTTCGTCCAGAGTCCTGGCCAGCGGCTTTTCCACGTAGATCGGCTTGCCCGCTCGTGCCGCCAGCTCGATCACCGGGAGTCGAAGCTTCTCCGTGGTGGCCAGACAGAGAACGTCCACTTCAGGGTCTTCGATTGCCTCTTTGTAATCCTTGCGGAGATGGAGAGCACCAAACCGCTCGCGGCATTCCGTCAGGGCAGCGTCGTCGAGATCGACGCAGGTGTGCAGCGTCATGCGCGGCGAGCGGGCGATGTTGGGAATGTGCTGGCTGCGTGCCACGGAGCCGCAACCAATCACGGCAAAGCGAAGAGGTGGATGCTGCACGAGGGGATTCACGTCCTCTCCTTTTGAATCGGATGCCGCAGGCTGATTGCTCTCAAGATGCATCTCGCAGCCCCGGGTAATAGCTCGCAAAGTAGTCTCGCCGCGAGACGAGACCGAATTGCTGCATCACATCCTGCACGGAAAGCTCTTCGCAGCGTGATTCCAGCGTGTATATGCAGTTGTGCTGATTAAAGCGGATACCCACCTTGCCGCCGTAATGGCGCTCCACGTCGCGCATCCTTGTCTGGTTGTGATCCGCAAAGAGGGTAACTGCATCAAAGTTGATCGTCGCCATCTGAACCGGCGAGCCGAAGCCGTAGCGCAACGTCTCAGAGCGGAAACCCCCGGCCGCCAGCTCTGTCCCGTCGCGGTCGATGATGCGGCTCCACGGAGAATACGCGAGCACAAAGGGGACCCCGCAGGTGAGCGCGTGGCAGTCGAGCACAATTCCCGCGGGTGTGAAGCTGGGAATGACAAAGAGATCAGCCCCGGCTTTCATTTGGGGCTCAATGACTGCACCGGGAAAGTAGACATCCACACAGATTGCGCCGCCGAGACGCAATCCCTCCCAGACAATCGGGCTCGTGCTTCCCGGCAACACCCCGGCAGCCTGTTCGCCCGGAGCAGGAATGCGCTTCTGGTAGAAGCCCAGGGACGTTCCGTCCTTCGAAAGAACATAGAATCGATTGGCGAGCACATCGTTTTCACGCACCAGCAAGGGAAGCACGAGTGCGATCTTCGCGCGTGCCGCAGCATCACAGAGCATCGCCGCGTCCCGTCGCCAATCTTCCAGCGCAAACGCGGCAAGCGGTGTTGTGTCGCTCTTGCGATGGAGCAGGTTGATCGTCTCAGGCAGAACAGCAAGCTGCGCTCCCTCAGCCGCCGCCACCTGGAGCCATCCCGCAGCTTCCTCCATGGTCTGCTGAAGGCTGAAGAGTCCCTCATCGGGAAGCGCTATTGTCGCAATCGCCTTTTTGTTCATAGTGCCTCACCGGTGCAATGGCATTCCGGGCCTGAACGAATGCGGCCTAAAGTCTCAGTCTATTCCCGTACGTAGCAGCGTGCGGCAAGGGCGCGGCCCTCTCACGCCAGCCAGCGTTCCAGATTTGCAGCGACGAATTCGTCGTCGTTCAACAGCGGATAGGAGGAATAAACGCGATCGATTTCCTCCAGCTGCCCGTCAGAAAGAACCTCGGACGGGTCAAGGCACCAGCGGCCGGCAAGAAGACCCTGCCGGCGAAGAACCTCGTTGATGCCGGGAATGCACCCGCGGAATTGATTCCTGGCATCGAAAATGGCGGAATTCGCATCCGTGATCTCGGCGCCGCGGGCCAGAACCGTATCCAGCCGCGCACGATTACACTTGGCATCGTGCACCGCCTTCAACAGTTCAACGGCGCGAAGCGTCCAAACGGCCCACTGGCCCAGCAGGCCGCCAACAAAGTGCGCAGTACGCTCGCCAAAGCGAAACTCAGTCAGCAGATCTGCGATGATGTTGTCGTCATTGCCTGTGTAGAGGGCAACTTCTGAGCTGCGTTCGCTGTGAGCCACGGCGCGCAGAACTTCCATCGTGCGATAGCGGTCAAAGGAAGCAACCTTGATGGCCACAACCGACTCGATATCGACGAAATGCTCCCAGAACTCTGCGTCAAGCAAACGCCCGCCCACGGCGGGCTGCAGATAGAAACCTATGATGGGAATCGTCTCCCCAACTGCTCGGCAGTGCTCAATCAGTGCATCATTAGACGCGTCAGTCAGCGCCGCGAGGCTGAGCAAACCGCCGTCATACCCAATCTTCCGCAGCGTGGCAGCCTCTTCGCATGCCTGCCTGGTGTCTCCGCAAATGCCGCCAATTTTAGCAAGCACTTTCCCGGTGCGCATCTCAAAGGAGCGCAGTTCCTCATAGGCGAGCTCAAGCACCGGCTCAAACAGTCCAACCTTGCAGTCGCGAATTGAAAATTGCGTGGTGTGCACTCCCACGGCAACACCGCCGCTGCCTGCGTCGCAGTAGTAGCGCGTCAGGGCGCGCTGGCGGCGTTCATCCAGCTTCAGGTCCTGCGTCAGCGCAAGAGGGTGGGCCGGGATGACAAGCCCGCGCTGCATAAGTGATCGAAATTCCTGCGTCCTGTCCGGCATCAGAACTTCCCGTTCGTTACCTGGAATTTGGTGGCCTTGTTCAGGCTCGTTCCCCCAGCCTCAATCCATCTCGCCACTGCGTCCATCAATTCCTCTGCAGTGACTGAGGGATATCCGAGTGCTGCATGACATGCGCCCGCATTGTTCAGCAACGCCAGGCCTCTTGACTCACCCTGAATCAGCAACTCGCGCCCAAACCGACGCGCGAAGTACTCGGCTGCTCGTAGCACGGAAATCGTTTCAGGGCCGGTCACGTTCAAAATCCGCGCCGGGCACTCGCACAATTCGAGTGAGCGCACCGCATAGGAGTTGGCATCTCCCTGCCACAGCACGTTCACTGCAGGTACGGCGATGTTCACCGGTTGACCTTCGTGCACCTGCCGCGCAATGTCTACCAGTACCCCGTATCGCAGGTCGATGGCGTAATTGAGACGGAAGATCAGGCAGCGAGTATTGAACTTCTTCGAGAAGTGCTGGAAGATGCGCTCCCGGCCAAGACAGGACTGCGCATACTCTCCAATCGGCTCAGGCGCATCCGATTCAACAGAACCGCCGCGATCCACAGGCACAAATGGGTAGACGTTGCCAGTGGAGAACACCACAATTCGCGAATCACGAAAATGCTGCGCCACGTAAACCGGAACCACCGCGTTCATCGCCCAGGTGAGATCGGTGTCTCCGGTCGAACCGAACTTGCGGCCAGCAAGATACAGGACGTTCTCCACCCGCGGAAGAGCGTTGACGCTGTCAGGATCAAGAAGATCCGCCGCAATGGTCTCAATGCCCGCATCCTGCAGATCTTTTTCACCACCGGAAGACTGGAAGCGGGAGACAGCGATAACCCGGGAGTTCTTGCCGGCCTCGCGCAGTGCCCGGTGCAACCGTTGTGCGAGCGTGGGGCCCATCTTGCCCCCGGCTCCAAGGATGATCGTGTCACCGGCAAGCCTGCGCGCAAAGTTAATGTCACGCTCACTCGGTTGTGTCAGCAGGGAATTGAGTTGCTGGTCGGATTCAATCGAGATCATGATGAGGATGCAATTACCTGAATGGTGGCAATGTCAAGTTGCACGGCACATTCCATGACTGCCGTTTTCGGCCCCGAGTTTCGCAATGCGAAAACAAGGTTTGAATTACGGATACAGCATAGGTCGATCTTGATGCCCTGTCAAGCCATCACCACCCGCTCAGCGGCGCAGCCAGCACGCAGCCTGCGCCGCGTGCTGAAATGGGACACTCCAGTACTCCAGCGTGTTCCATTCGATAGCCGTGGACTCTTCAAGATAGGGCGAGTCATCCGGTTTGCCAATGAACCCGACCATCATCGCCTCAGGAATCTGCGGGATGCGGAAGGAGTATCCGATCGGCTGCCGGTAGCCTATGCCGGAGAAAAGTGACCTATTAAGGGAGTTGTGCCCGAGGCACCAGTGCAGCAGGCGCTCAGAAAGCGCACGCCAGCCAGGTTGCTGAAGCTGAATGGCGGCGCGGGCCAGCAGGTGTGCATGGCTCATCAGTACAGAACTGGTTCCGTGAACGATGCCTTGCGCGTTGAAGGGATGAAGGAATGTTCGAATCCCCCGGCCACGGCCGGCTTCGCGATACACCTGCCGCTCTGGATCAGGCCTTTGAAAGTAGATACCGTAGGGTGTAAGTGCAAAAGGATTGCTGC
>JAJXXG010000220.1 GCA_021781255.1 Acidobacteriota bacterium | reverse complement strand
TCAGGCAAAGAGGGCTGCGGCTGCGTCAGCCCAAGCATCGTAATCACATGGGGCGGCAACTCCTCGAAATAAAGAACCGCGGATCGTGCACGCTGGCGGTTGAAGGTTCTCAATCCCACAGAAGCCACTGCAAGCACGGCGAGAAGCAGTGCGCATTGCCCAGGATGATGCAGAGCAGGGAATTCCACACTCATAGCAAAGATTGTCATCAACAGGACTCCCGCAAGGGCTCCCCAGAATAGGAATTGGAAATTCGATTTCCCTGGAAAATACGAACACGTGAACGGGATCTTATGAAAGCCGATAAGCGAAACGTCCGCCAGGATGAAACCGAACAATAACATGACCGCGAGGTGCTCGCCCGACTCAAAAAGAGGCCGATAGGGCAAAGACAAAACCGCAACTGTAACCCAAGTGGGAATCACTGCAAGCAAGAACAGCGAACGCCGGACGGCAGTGATGTAATCCTCGGGTGCGCGAACCTGTGTGATTTGCAAGACCCAGTTGGCTATCAGCGAAATGGGAAGCGGAAAGACGGCGCGAAAGCCGAGAACCGCAAACCCCATCATCAAGACAGTCATGATTGCGAAATCGGGTGAGAACTGAGAGGATGAGCCGATTCTAGGCGCATTGTGCGCCAGGCCGAGCGTAAGGGCAATCGTAATCGAAAGGAAGAACGCAAGGATTACCCGATGTTGGCGGCTGCGCCGCAGCGAGCGAAGAATAAAGAAGAGAACCGCTGTTTGCAGCGAACCGCCCAGGTGCGGCGCGAAGTGAAAACCTCGCCTCGCTGGAACCAAGTCGGGTTCTTCGACAGTCTTGCGCATCGTATGCAAATAGCAGACAAGCAGTGAGACAATTGCCCCAAACCCACTGCAGCCAAGGCCGATCCAGGCGCGCCGAGCAAGCCAGAGGGCGTCAACAGGCAATGTCCCATTGCACTGATTGAACAGCGCAAAGAACCACAGGAGCGGCGATCCGGCGAGTAGTGGATGATTTCGAGCCGCGGCCAGCCCGGCCGTTGACTCAATGAACGGTGCCAGAAAATATGCGGAGAGAAACGAACCGAAGGCTGCGAGCTGAAAAAGCGCCGAAAGGCGAAGAAAGAGCCGGCGCGGAAGCAGGTACGCAGTCAACCCCTGAAGCGTGAGTACGGAGCAGTAGAGGAAAGTGCTGGCAGCAATAATCGTGAACCAATATGCTCCCAGAAAGCGAAGAAATGCTATCGAGCCACCGGGTGCGGCGAAGACCAACGACCACGCCACACTAGAAGCAATATTTAGGCACACGATGGCCAGCCCAAGTAGAACCCCTGAAGCCGCTATCTTGGCCATTAGGATGGCTTGCGGTCTCACCGGCAAGGGCCCAAGCACCATGGCATCGCGCCGGTCGGGAAACGTGTTGTCCCAGGTAAGTACAGAGATAAGCCCGATGACAAGCAACATGTTGGATATTGCTGACTGCTCTGCGTGCCATGCGTAGGTTGGAGGCGGCGGAAACCAAAGCGTACCGAGCGCTCGGAGCAGCGAGAACAAGATGAGTATCCCGGCAAATTGCCCCAGAAAGCTCGGGATATCGGCCTCGATCGACAGCGCTTCAAGGTCAACAACACGCAATAGAAACTGGCGGTACAGCACGCGGAACTCGGGCGGAAGGTGATCCAGTGCCTTGCGGATTGCCTTACGCATGGATTAAATCCGCAATCTGCCGGCCAATCGCCTGAGTATCCTGCTCAACCGCAAGCTGGGAGAAGATCGCCTCCAGCGTGGGCAGCTCCATCAAGGAACGCAGGCGTTCGATGGAGTCATCGGCAACGATCTTGCCGTGGTGGAGGATCACGATGCGTGTGCTGATGCGTTCGACCGTATCGAGTTCATGCGAGCTGAACAGCACCACCTTGCCGCGCGCCGCCAACTCCTGAATCAGGCTGCGCAGGACGAGCGCTGACCCTACGTCGAGTCCGGAGAAAGGTTCGTCGAGCAGGACCAGATCGGGATTGTGCAGGAGCGCGGCTGCGATGAGGACTTTCTGGCGCATACCTTTCGAGTAGCCGGAGATGGATGCGTGGCGGTCGTCGTAGAGCGAAAGCAGACTGAGCAGCCCATCAATGCGATTCGAGGATTCACGCGCCGGCAGATCGCGAAGCTGCGCCACCATCGTCAGGTATTCCACCCCTGAGAGATGGTTGTAGAGGTACGGCTCCTCCGGGACGTAGCCCATGCGCCGCTTATAAGCGATCATGTCATGCTGAATGGGTTGGCTCTGAAAGAGGATCTGGCCCGAGGTCATCTCAATGAGGCCAGTGATCATTTTCATTGTGGTGGACTTACCGGAACCATTTGGCCCAAGGTAGCCGGTAACTTCACCGGGACGGGCGGAGAAGCTTACATCGTCCACTGCGGGGATGCCGGAGAAGTGTTTGGAGACACCGCGAAGTTCAAGCATGATTCACCTGCCCGAAATCGAGTGCCTCCAACTATACAGCATAACTTCAAGGTATAACTTCGGGGGACATATAACCGCCGATGTATTAGCGGCTTCGTGTCAAGGGCGTTCCCGCAATGTTGAGGCGTACGCGATAGATGCTGCTGCTGGCCGTGATGTAGAGCGTTTTGCGGTCGGCTCCGCCCCAGGCTACGTTGGCGGTTCTTTCCGGCATGACGATTGTGCCGAGATGCTTGCCTTCCGGTGAAAGAATCCACACGCCGCCCGGGCCTGCGCTGTAGATGTTCCCCTGCTGATCCACCTTCATGCCATCGGGGCCGCCGGGACGCGTATCCGATGTGGCGTCGCAGATGATCTTGCCCTCGGTCAATGTTCCATCCGGCAGCACGCGGTAGCGCATCCATATCTTCTTCGGCTCGGAGTTGTTGACGTAGAGATATTTTTCGTCGGGAGAGAAGGCGATGCCGTTGGGACGGGGCAGGTCGCTTGACAGCAGTTGCAGAGAGGCGCGCGCAGGCGCGGCGCCGGGCTTCTGCTGAAGCGCATGCGGGATGCGATAGACTCCGTTGACCTTGAGCTGCTTTTCCGGGTCATTGTCCTGCTGTGTGCGCAAGCCATAGGGCGGATCAGTGAAATAGAGCGAGCCATCGGATCTGTAGACCAGATCGTTGGGGCTGTTGAGGCGTTTGCCTTGATAGGTGTCCGCGAGGATGGTAATCGGCGAGCCGGGTTGCAGCGACTCCAGCCGGTAGACGTCGCGCTGCGCATGGCCCGCGACGGTGAGGCGGCCATGCGGGTCGAGCGTCATGCCGTTCGAGCCGGATTCGGGGCCACCATAGGGAGTGGAGCCTTTGTACCCGCTGGGCGTCAGCAGCGTGGTCACGCCTTTGCCCGGCGTCCACTTGCGGATGCTGTTGCCGGGAATGTCTGCGAAGTAGAGGCTGCCGTTGGCCCAGACCGGGCCTTCCAGCCATTTGAATCCCGTGGCGACGCGCTCAAGAACGGCGTCAGCAGGGATGATCTGATTGATGGAGGGGTCCACGCGATCGACCTGGAGCGGTGTCGAGGTTGCGGCGCCGGCAGCAGCGGCATGCAGCGCATGCGGCACGAAGGAGCATGCCACGGCAATTGCGATTACGGCGGGTAGCTGGAAGAGGTTTGCGCTTTTCATTTATTGTCCTGCAAAGCCGGCACCCGGGCCGGCGAGAAGTCTCCAGCCGTTCCACCACACTGCATGGGCCGCAGAGCGTCTGCTGACCACGGGAAGACTGGGCGTTCTCCATCAGTATTCACCGGGGCGCTCGCTGTCAAGGAAAGCACGGGCCTAGTCGAACACGACGGTTTTGTTTCCATAGCAGAGGATGCGCCGGGCGAGGTGCCAGCGGACGGCGCGGGACAGGACCAGGCGCTCCAGGTCGCGGCCCCGAGCGACCAGATCTTCCACCTGGTCGCGGTGCGAGATGCGGGCCACGTCCTGCTCGATGATGGGTCCATCGTCCAGAACTTCGGTGACGTAGTGGCTTGTGGCGCCGATGAGCTTGACGCCGCGCGCGTGGGCAGCGTGGTACGGCCTTGCTCCGGTGAAAGCCGGCAGGAAGGAGTGATGCACGTTGATGATGGAGGCCGGATAGCGGGCCACAAAGCCGGGAGTAAGGATCTGCATGTAGCGGGCCAACACGACGAGGTCGATGCTGTGCCGGTCCAGCAATGCGAGCTGGCGCGCTTCTGCATTGGCGCGCGTCGCAGCCGTTACGGAAATGTGCTCAAAAGGGATGCCGTAAAACGCGGCCAGGTTCTCGACCTCGCGATGGTTCGACACCATGATGGGAATCTCGCAGTCCAGCTCACCGGAGCGCCAGCGGTGCAGCAGGTCAGCCATGCAGTGCAGGTATTGCGAGCAGAAAAGCGCCACCCTGGGCCGCTGGGCGCTCGCGCTCAGCTTCCAGTGCATGTCGAGTTCGGCGGCCAGTGGCGCGAATGCCTTCTCAAATCCAGCAAGGTCAAAGCGTCGGGATCCTTCCGCGCCGGGCTTTTCCCCATTCAGAGCCCATTCCACGCGCATGAAGAACAGGCCCAGGTCGTGGTCCTGGTGCTGGTCGGCGTGCAGAATGTTGGCGCCCCATTCGTAGAGCAG
>JAJXXG010000284.1 GCA_021781255.1 Acidobacteriota bacterium | reverse complement strand
CCTATCGAGCCAGTGAGTACCTGAAAGCCTACTTCCTTCCTACGTGTCTTCGGTGGGGCCATGGGGGGAGCTGCTCCGATGGCAGAGCCTCCGGCAAGCTGGCCTGCCGATACAAACGTCGCATCCTGCTCCGCGACAGGCGCCAGCATGCGTTGTGTAACTGCTTCAAACACAGGCGTGACGGTGACGGTCCGGCGCGGCGCCGAGCGGGTGGCGGAAATCAGAGCCCGGACTTTCTCGATGCTGCCGCTCGATTCCTTGATGCCGATAATATTCGGATGCTGAGCGAGCTCCGCGACAATTTCGGCCGGGATGTCGTATGGAACACATCGGGGAATGTTGTAGAGCAATACAGGCAAGGGCGAACGGTCCCCAACGCTGCGGAAGTAAGTGAGCACCGCCTGCGGAGACATCTGGCTCACGTAATACGAAGGCGTACGAACCAACACCGCATCGTATTGGAATCGAGCAGCCATTTCAGCCAACTCGCACGTGGATCGCAGGCTCTCCCGTCCCACACCTGCAATCAGAACCTTATCTGGAGCCGCTGCCTCTGCGGCTACGCGCAGCACCTCGCGTGTTTCCGCGTCCTCCAACGCAACCGCCTCGCCCGTGGAGCCCAGCACCACCATGCCCGCAAGCAAACTGCGGGAATAGCGTGCCATGTTCGTTTCGACTTTTCGAAGATAAACGCGCTCGTCCGCATAGAACGGCGTGGTAACGGCAGCAAAAACCCCTTCAATCAGCATGGCCATATTCCAGAACTTCAAGTGCATCGGGCGCAGCGCGCCCGTGGTCTCGATTTATGCTCCGCTTGCAGCGTGCATGTGTTGCAATGCATTGACTGTTGTGTGGTGTCCTTGCATTGCGGCAATTCCCTCCGCGGCAGCCTGGGCAGCGGCGATGGTGGTAATGGTTGGAACGCGCGCCAGCACAGCGGCACGCCGGATAGCCTTCTCATCAAAAAAGGTGTCCTGACCGCGTGGCGTGTTGATGATGAGTTGAATGCGCTCACCTTTAATCAGATCCACAACATTGGGGCGGCCTTCTTTGACCTTGAACACTCGCTCCACCACCAGGCCTGCGTGCTCCAAAACATTGGCCGTGCCCTCGGTAGCAACAATGTGAAAGCCCAGATGGACATAGCGGCGGGCGAGTTCGATGGCGGCAGCCTTGTCGTGATCGTTCACGCTAAAGAAGACCGTGCCCCTGGTGGGCAGCAACTGACCTGCCGAAAGCTGTGCCTTGGCAAAAGCCTCGCCAAAGCTCGCTGCCACGCCCATCACTTCACCGGTTGACTTCATCTCTGGCCCAAGAACCGTATCTACGCCCGCAAACTTTGACCAAGGGAAGACAGGCGATTTGACGTAGTAGTTGGAACCGATTTGCAGATCCTCGCCGGATGCCAGCTGAGCTGGGAGTAACTCCCGCAGTTTGCGGCCGGTCATAAGCCGTGCGGCAATCTTGGCCAGCGGAATGCCGGTCGCCTTCGAGACATAAGGCACAGTGCGCGATGCGCGAGGGTTTACTTCGATGACATACACATGGTCTTTGCCGGTGGCGTCACGCTGGATTGCGAACTGCAGGTTGACCAGGCCGACCACCTTGAGCGCCAGAGCAAGCTTGCGTGTGTACGTGCGCAGTATCTCCAGTGTCTCTTCGCGAATATCTACGGCGGGCAGCACGCAGGAAGAGTCGCCGGAATGAATTCCTGCTTCCTCGATGTGCTGCATGATTCCTGCGATTATGACATTTTCCGAGTCGCAGAGGGCATCCACATCGACCTCAACGGCGTTTTCCAGAAAATGGTCGACGAGCACAGGCCGCTCCTGCGAGTATTCGACCGCCTCGCGCATGTAGCGGGCGACAGCCTCGGCATCGTAGGCAATGACCATTGCCCGCCCGCCAAGCACATAGCTTGGCCTCACCAGCACGGGATAACCGATGCGTTCGCCAACAGCCAACGCTTCCTCCACGCTGGTGGCCGTTCCGCCTGCGGGCTGCGGAATTTTCAATTCTTCGAGGAGCTTGCCGAACCGCTTTCGGTCCTCGGCGAGGTCGATGGACTCGGGTGACGTACCGATGATGGGTACACCGGCTGCGCGTAACCGTTGCGCCAGGTTCAGTGGCGTCTGCCCTCCGAACTGCACAATCATGCCGATCGGCGCGCCGGACTGCGCCTCGTGATTGTAGACGGCGAGCACATCTTCAAGCGTGAGCGGCTCAAAGTAGAGCCGGTCACTGGTGTCGTAATCCGTTGAAACCGTCTCGGGATTGCAATTGACCATGATGGTCTCGTAACCGTCGTCCTTGAGGGCAAACGCAGCGTGGCAGCAGCAGTAGTCAAACTCAATGCCTTGTCCGATGCGGTTCGGCCCTGACCCAAGAATGATGATCTTCCGCTCTTGCGTCGGAGGCGCCTCATCCTCTTCATCGTAAGTAGAGTAGAGGTAAGGCGTCATCGATTCGAACTCGGCCGCGCAAGTATCCACCAGTTTGAAGACAGGCTTGATCCCCTTGCTCTCGCGCAGTTCCCTCACCTGCTGGATGCCGGCGTGGCCTTCAAGCTTCCACTCAGTGGCGATGCGCTCGTCACTGAGTCCGAGCCGCTTCAGGTGGCGCATCTCTTCGGTAGAGATCGTATCGGGCGTTGTCTTTGCAATGCCGGCCTGCGCCATGGTGACTTCACGGATCTGGTGCAGGAACCATGGATCCATGCCCGTCAGGCGCGCCACTTCACGGACGCTGAGTCCGCGCTCGAAGGCATAGCGAATGTAGCCTAGCCGCTCTGGCCGCGGCGTTACGAGCATCTGTGTCAGGCGGCGTGGCTCCAGCACTTCTGCGCCGGTTTTCTTGCCGGTCTCCAGGGCACGCCAGGCCTTCATCAGGGCTTCTTTGAAGGTGCGCCCCATGGCCATCACTTCGCCCACCGACTTCATCTGCGGGCCCAGCGTGTCATCCGCGCCGGGAAACTTTTCAAATTGCCATTTGGGAATCTTGACCACTACATAATCTATGGTTGGTTCAAAACATGCTGGCGTTTTCCGCGTGATGTCGTTAGGTATTTCATCGAGGGTGTAACCAACGGCCAGCTTGGCCGCAATCTTCGCAATGGGAAACCCCGTCGCTTTAGACGCCAGCGCAGATGAACGCGATACGCGCGGATTCATCTCAATCACCGTCATGCGGCCGTTGGCGGGATTCACGGCAAACTGCACGTTGGAGCCGCCGGTCTCAACGCCGATCTCGCGCATCACGGCAATGGCAGCGTCCCGCATCTTCTGGTACTCACGGTCGGTGAGCGTCTGCGCCGGAGCTACGGTGATGGAATCGCCGGTATGCACGCCCATCGGATCGAAGTTCTCAATGGAGCAGATGATGATGACGTTGTCCGCCAGATCGCGCATCACCTCCAGCTCATACTCTTTCCAGCCCAGTACGCTCTCTTCAATGAGGCACTCATGCACCGGCGAGAGGTCGAGACCGCGCGCAAGAATCTCCATCAACTCTTCGCGGTTGTAGGCAATGCCGCCGCCTGAGCCGCCCAGCGTGAAACTGGGACGAATGAGCACCGGGAAGCCAAGCTTGCTGGCAAATTCCAAGCCATCGCGCAAATTGTTCACCAGCGCCGACTTGGAAACGTCGAGGCCTATGCGAATCATTGCGTCCTTGAAGAGCAGCCTGTCCTCGGCCTTCTTGATGGCTTCAAGCTTTGCGCCGATCAACTCCACGTTGTAGCGGTCCAGGATTCCTGCATCGGCCAGATCGACGGCCAGGTTGAGCGCCGTCTGACCGCCTACCGTGGGCAGCAATGCAAACTTGCCTGAGCCCGTCATGAGCATATTCGCCTCAATGCGAATGATCTCTTCAACGTACTCGCGGGTGAGCGGCTCAATGTACGTGCGGTCGGCCAGCTCCGGGTCAGTCATGATGGTGGCAGGGTTGGAGTTCACCAGCACCACCTCGTAGCCCTCCTGCTTGAGAGCCTTGCAGGCCTGCGTGCCGGAGTAGTCAAACTCCGCCGACTGACCAATCACGATCGGCCCCGAGCCGATCACCAGGATTTTCTGAATGTCATTTCTACGCGGCATGTTTCGCCCTTTTATCTCTGTTGCTCAGATTCTTCTGCTTTGGCCTTGAGAGGACAGTCTTGTTTCAAAGCCCTTTGCTCTATTGCATGGCTGAGTTTGGCTCAAAAAACAGCGGAGCCTTGGCCCCGCCCAGATCGTTCACATTGAATCTCTTGTTTACCGGCTTCCTCATCCCTTCCACTCATTCATCAGGTTGCGGAAGTCACGAAACAGATAGTGCGAGTCGTGCGGTCCGGGTGCTGCCTCCGGGTGGTACTGGACGCTGAACAATGGCAGCGTCTTATGGCGCAGCCCTTCCAGAGTCTGGTCATTCAAGTCCACGTGCGTGAGCTCCACCTCGTTCGCATTGATCGAGTCGGGATCGACGGCGAAGTTGTGGTTGTGGGCGGTGATTTCAACCTTGCCTGTGACGTTGTTGCGCACCGGATGATTGCCGCCGTGGTGGCCAAACTTGAGCTTGTAGGTGCGTCCGCCCAGCGCGAGCCCCGTAAGC
>JAJXXG010000427.1 GCA_021781255.1 Acidobacteriota bacterium | reverse complement strand
GTTAAATTCCTCTGAATCAAAGACTTCGCCACATTCAAGGCACTCGACAAACTCCGTGTCTTCGTGCCGGGAGACAATTCGTACCCTGGGATGTTTACAGGCGGTTGCCATCGGTTCGCTATCAGTTGAATTGAGGTGCTCTTTCCGCCGATTGTAGCGGGGTTTTTGTGTTTTTCAAGGGACAATTTGATGAATCGTTCCCTTGGCCGCACAAAGCCCTTGTGGCGGCCGGCAAAGACCTTCCAGGCCGGGCTTGAAATGCGGACAGATTCGGTCGTATACTAAACCCGGACCGAAGAAGTCGGATATTCATGCTCAAGCTCACAAAGAAGGCCGATTACGGATTGATGGCGCTCAAGTATCTGGCCGAGCACCCGGAGACGGTTGCCCTGAGCGCAAAGGACATTGCCGACGCTTACGGAATTCCGGCGCAGTTGCTGGCCAAGATTCTGCAAAAGCTGACCAAGTCCGGCCTGCTCAAGTCGCATGCGGGCATGAACGGCGGCTATGCGCTGTCGCGGGACGCGCGGGAGATTTCGGCCTACGAGGTGATTCACTCCATCGATGGGCCGTTTTTCATCACCTCCTGCACCAAGGGCACTCATGGCTGCGAACTGACGCCAAGCTGCACCATCAAGGAGCCGCTGGCGCGCGTGAATGAAACCATTGCCGGCGTGCTGAAGAGCATCAGCATCCAGGACCTTTCCGATCACGAACACCCGGCGGGAGCGGCTGAGAAGTCCAGCCCGCTGGTTTACCTGACGCATTAACCGATGAGATTTTGCTCCGCCCGGAAGTGAAGGAAGGGACCGGAGCCGCAACGACGAGGACGGAGACCAAGATGAGTACAGTTGCCAGCCAGATTGAAGTACCGGCAGGCGTGACCTTGCCAATCTATATGGATAATCACGCCACCAGCCCGCTCGATCCCCGGGTGCTGGAGGCGATGATGCCCTACTTCACCAACAAATTCGGCAACGCCGCCAGCCGCAACCACTCCTTTGGATGGGAAGCGGAGCAGGCTGTGGAAGCGGCGCGCGAGCAGATTGCAAAGCTCATCGGCGCCACCGCCAAGGAGATCATCTTTACCTCCGGCGCCACCGAGAGCGACAACCTGGCCATCAAGGGCATTGCGGAGATGTATCGCGAGCGCGGCAATCACATCATCACGCAGGTCACCGAGCACAAGGCCGTGCTGGACACCTGCAAGCGCCTGGAAAAGTACGGCTATCGCGTGACGTACCTGCCGGTGAAGGCCGATGGCCTGATCGATCTCGAAGACCTGAAGCGGGCCATCGACGACAAGACCATCCTGGTCACCATCATGGCGGCCAACAACGAAATCGGCGTGCTGCAGCCCATCCGCGAAATTGGCAAAATCTGCCATGAGAAGGGCGTGCTGTTCCACACCGACGCGGTGCAGTCGGTCGGCAAGGTGCCCATCAACGTGATCGCCGACAACATTGATGTGCTGTCGCTCTCCGGCCACAAGATTTACGGCCCCAAGGGCGTGGGCGCGCTCTACGTGCGCCGGCGCAATCCGCGCGTGCAGATTGCGGCGCAGATTGATGGCGGCGGCCACGAGCGCGGCATGCGCTCCGGCACGCTCAATGTGCCCGGCATCGTCGGCCTCGGCAAAGCCTGCGAGATCGCCTTCAACGAAATGGATTCCGAAGCCGCCTATCTGCGCGGCCTGCGCGACCGGCTCAAGGCCAAGCTCGATTCGGAGCTTGACTATATCCATGTCAACGGCTCCATGGAGCACCGCCTGCCCGGCAACCTGAACGTGAGCTTTGTGTATGTCGAGGGCGAGTCGCTGCTGATGGGCATCAACGATGTGGCGGTCTCCAGCGGTTCGGCCTGCACCTCGGCCACGCTCGAGCCCTCGTATGTGCTGAAGGCGCTGGGTCTCGGCGACGACGTGGCACACAGCTCGATTCGCTTTGGACTGGGCCGCTTCAATACCCAGGCTGAGGTGGACTACGTGGCCGCCAAGGTCATCGACATCGTGAAGAAGCTCCGTGAGCTTTCGCCGCTCTACGAAATGGTGAAGGAAGGCATTGACCTGACCAAGATCGAGTGGCAGGCGCACTGAAGCTTTGTATCAGGGCATTGAAATGGGTGCCCCAGGTCTCGATTCTGAAACCTGGGAACACCGGCCGAATCGAATCAACAACGCGGCTTCCCCCGCAGAAGGATGAAGATCACATGGCATACAGCGACAAGGTAGTAGACCACTACAACAATCCGCGCAACGTGGGCACGCTGGACAAGAGCTCGGCCGAAGTGGGCACGGGCCTGGTGGGCGCGCCGGAGTGCGGCGACGTCATGCGGCTGCAGATTCGCGTGAACCCCGAGACGCAGGTGATCGAAGAGGCCAAGTTCAAGACCTTCGGCTGCGGCTCTGCCATTGCAAGTTCATCGCTCGCCACCGAGTGGATCAAGGGCCGCACCGTCGAGGACGCCATGGCCATCAAGAACACTGACATTGTGAAAGAGCTGTCCCTGCCGCCAGTCAAGATTCACTGCTCCGTGCTGGCCGAGGATGCGATTCGCGCGGCCATCGGCGACTGGAAGAAGAAGAACGGCGTTGCGGAAACAGCCGCGGTGGAAGCCAAGGCGTAGCGATTGGTTCGATGTTCTTTGGCGCGGCCTTTATTGCCGCGCCGGCACGGGGACGGACTCCGGAAGACAGCAGAGCCACGGAAATTTGGGAAGCAGGCAATCATGTCGAACATGGTGACAATCGAAACGAAGCCGACTGAAGTGGCCTTTGCGGCTAAGCCGCAGTCACCCGCACCGGAGGCACCGCAGACGCCCGCGAAGGGCGTACAGGTCACGGAGCGCGCCATCAAGCGCATCCGCGCGGCCATGGTCAAGGAGGGCATCTCGCCCACCGAGGGCGGACTGCGCCTGGGCGTGATGGGCGGCGGCTGCTCCGGACTCTCCTATTCCATCAAGTTCGATACGCGGCCCCGCGAGCGCGACCGCATCTATGAATTCGACGGCGTACGCCTCTTTGTTGACCCCAAATCGTTCCTCTACCTGAATGGCATGACGCTGGACTACGAAGAATCGCTGATGCGCCAGGGCTTCAACTTCATCAATCCGAACTCCTCGCGCTCCTGCGGCTGCGGTTCGTCCTTCTCGTCGTAGGATTTTCGGAGTTCACTCATGTTGAAGGTTATCGATTCCGCGGTTCCGGTTGCGTGCTGGTCCTGTTCGGTGGCGCACAATGACGCCACGCTCTTTTGCCCGCACTGCAGCAAGATTCAGCCGCCTCGGGGAGGCGATTTCTTCTCCGTCTTCGGGCTGACGCCGCACCTCAATCTCGATCTGGCCGCGCTGGAGCACGAGTTCCATCGCCTCAGCCGCAGGCTGCATCCTGACCGCTTTGCCCGCGCCGCCGAAAACGAAAAGCAGTGGAGCCTGGCCGACACCGCGCTGCTCAACGACGCCTATCGCACGCTCAAGGATCCGATTCACCGCACCGAGTATCTGCTCAAACTGCACGGCGCAGAGATTGGCGAAGAACACAGCGGCAAGGATCGCAAAGACCCTTCGCGCGTGCCTGCCGACCTGCTTGAAGAAGTCTTCGAGCTGAACATGCAGCTCGAAGAGATGCGCATGGAGCGCACCACCGGCGAGCCCGACCCCGAGCTGCAGGCCAGCCTCGAACAGGCCAAGCGCAAGTTCGACGGCCTGCTCGATGAGGTCGATCAGGATCTGCGCGCGCAGTGGCAGGCATGGGACGAGGGCGACATCGCCGTGCGCCAGGCCGCGCAAAAGACAATGGTGGCTCTGCTCGACAGGCGGCGCTACCTCAGCAACCTGGTCCGCGACGTGACCGAGACTTTGGGAGTTTAGAGAACCAGCATGGCGGAAGGACGCGTAGTAGGCATCGACCTGGGAACCACCAATTCCCTGGTCGCATATATGCAGGGCGATACGCCGGTGGTGATTCCCGGTGTGGATGGCTCGAATCTTGTACCGTCAGTCGTGGCCCTGGACCCGATTCCGGCAGACGGCGGCCGGCCAACGGTCACCGTGGGCAACAGCGCGCGCAGGGCGCTCATCGAGACGCCGGAGCGCGTCATCTATTCCGTCAAGCGCCTTATGGGCCGCAGTCTTGAAGAAGTCCGCAACGAGCTGAAGTTCTTCCCCTTCCGCCTGGCCCACGACGTGGACGCAGGCGAAGTGCCGCGTGTGCAGCTCGGCGAGCTGCGCTTCACGCCGCCGGAGATTTCCGCCTACGTGCTGCGCCAGCTCAAGCGCAACGCCGAGCGCTTCTTTGGCGCGCCGGTCTCGCAGGCCGTCATCACCGTGCCTGCCTACTTTAACGACGCGCAGCGCCAGGCCACCAAGGACGCGGGACGCATGGCCGGGCTCGAAGTGCTCCGCCTGGTCAACGAGCCCACCGCCGCAGCGCTTGCATACGGCCTGGACCGCGCAAAGGAAGGCACCATCGCCGTCTACGACCTGGGCGGCGGAACCTTTGACATCTCCATCCTCAAGCTGCGCGACGGCATTTTTGAGGTGCAGTCCACCAACGGCGATACGCACCTGGGCGGCGACGACATTGACAACCTGCTGCTGGCCATTGCGCTCGACGAGATTCACGCCGAGCATGGCGTGGACCTGCGCGCGCATCCCAGCGCCGTGCAGGGATTGCGCAAAGCCGCCATTGACGCCAAGATCCGGCTCTCCACAGAGCAGGTCGCGCACTTCGATATCGAGCTGCCCAACGGCGACCGTTATCAGCGCGAGATTCCCCGCGAGGTCTTCGAGCAGTTGATCGAGCCGGTTCTGCAGCGCACCGCAGCGCCCTGCAAACAGGCCCTTGCCGACGCAGGTATCGCGCCCGAGCAGATTGATGAAGTCGTCATGGTCGGCGGCTCCACGCGCATTCCCGCCGTGCTGCAGTTGGTGGACGAGCTCTTTCATCTGAGCGCGCGCGGGAAAAAGCCACACACAGAACTCAATCCCGATGAGGTCGTCGCGCTGGGCGCCGCCGTGCAGGCCGACATTCTCGACGGCGCTTCAAAGACCACCGAAGAAATGCTGCTGCTGGACGTGACGCCGCTCTCGCTGGGCATTGAGGCCCTGGGCGGCACAGTGGCGCGCATCATCCAGCGGAACTCCACCATCCCCGCGTCCGCCACGGAGCACTTCACCACCGGCGTGGACGGGCAGACCAACGTCGCCATCCACGTGGTGCAGGGCGAGCGCGAACTGGCCGCCGATTGCCGCTCACTGGCGCGCTTTGACCTCAAGGGCATTCCGCCCATGAGCGCCGGACTGCCGCGCATCGAGGTGCGTTTCCTCATCGACGCCGACGGCATTTTGCAGGTCTCCGCGCGCGAGCAGCGCAGCGGCCAGGCGGCGCAGATCGAAGTGAAGCCGACGTATGGATTGACGGACGAGCAGGTTGAGAGCATGATTCTCGACTCCTTCGACCACGCCGAAGAAGACTTTGCAAAGCGCCTCCTCATCGAAGCGCGCAACGAGGCCGACACAATTCTCGCAGCCGTAGAACGCGCCCCGCAGAGCCCCGCATGGGAACAGTTGACCAGCGACGAGAAGACAGCCATCGCCCTGGCCAGCGACTACCTGAAAAAGGCCAAACAGACTGAGGATGCGCCCGCAATCCGCGAGGCAACACTGATTCTGGACCACGCCACGCGCCGCTTTGCCGAGCTGATGATGGAGTCCGCCGTCACCAGCGCCATTCGCGGCAAAACCATGAACGCGGCCGACGAGGACCTGGGCGACGAAGTCACCGCGCCGCACCCGATGGCTCCGGCCGAGTTCAAATAACGCGCTGACGCAAGGACACCAAAGACTATGAGCGAAGCAAACACGAAAAACATTCCCGCCGACAAGCTCGTGCGCGTGACCTTTATGCCCGAAGGCAAGACGGTTGAGTTTGAGTACGGCACACTGCCCTACGACCATCACGGCAAGCCGATGTCGTTTCTCGATGTCGCGGAGAACTTCGGCATCTTTCTCGATCACGCCTGCGGAGGCGCCTGCGCCTGCACCACCTGCCACATCTGGGTGAAGGAAGGCGCGCCCGGCATCAGCGAAGCCGAAGACGATGAGCTCGACCGCCTCGACATGGCCGCCGATCAGCAGCTCAACTCGCGCCTCGGCTGCCAGGCCATCATCACCGGCCCCGGCGAGTACGTCGTCGAAATTCCCAAGTGGAACCGCAATTACACCTCCGAGGGCAAGCCCCTGGACATGGCCATCCAGAAGTAGCCGGGTGCCCCGTGTCTCGATTTTGAGATGTTGGAGAGCACGAACACAAGATCATCCGAAGAAAACGTGGGTGCCCCATGTCTCGATTTTGAGACATGGGAATGAACGAGCTTAGCCGAAGGAGAGAAACATGCCGCGCGAGATTCTCTGGACCGAAGCCGAAGAAATCGGCATTCAGCTACAGGAAAAATTTCCTGACATCGACCCGCTCACCGTCCGCTTCACTGACCTGCATCGCTATGTCACGGAGCTCGAAGGCTTCGCCGACGACCCGGCAAAGTCCAACGAAGCGCGCCTCGAAGCCATCCAGATGGCCTGGCACGAAGAGCACCAGGACGCGCAAGGATAACTGACGCGCAAACACGCCCTTCGATTGATCTCTTCCGACTCGACTGCGGTTTTGGATTCCATCCCACCTTGCCGCAAACGACGCGATGAAACTGCGCCGATGATGGGACAACCTTATTTCTGGTAGATTGTCAGGAGCAAACAGAAGGACCATCCGCCCATGCGGTCATGGAAGCCAATTCTCGCGACAATCTTCGGGTTCCTGGCCCTTGGACTACTTTGTCTGACGTTCCTGATGCTGCGGGGCTTCCGCGCTGCTTCCAAGCCATCGGCGTTTGAGACCGCCGTAGCGCGCAGCCTGCGAAACCTGGCCATTCCCCGGTATGAACGCCGCAAGAAAAACCCTTTCATCGGCGATTCCCAGGCCTTGCAACAGGGGCGCGAGGACTTTCTGACGCGGTGCGCTGTCTGTCATGGAATCGACGACAGCGGCAGGACACAAATCGGATTGCATGAGTATCCGCGTGTCCCGGACCTGCGCGCTTCCGCAACCCAAGACATGACAGATGGAGAGATCCACTACATCATTGAAAACGGGGTCCAACTTAGTGGAATGCCGGCCCTCGGCAGCGCGCACAGAATCTCAGGCCCGGAGAGTTGGCGCCTCGCGCTCTTTGTGCGCAGCCTTCGTCCTCTCTCAGGAGCGGAATCACAGCAACAAACCGCCACGATGACCTCGGCCCACTATGTCGGCTCCGAGACCTGCGCCAGGTGCCATGCCGATATTTACGAGCGCTGGAAGAAGACGCCGATGGCCAACGTGGTGCGCGATCCGCGGACACATCCCGATGCCATTTTCCCCGATCCTGCAACCAACCATGTAGCGCCGTTTACTAAGGATCAGGTCGCCTTCGTCTACGGCAGTATCTGGAAGCAGCGCTACTTTACCAAAGTTGGCAATGACTACTTTCCCTTGCCCGTGCAGTGGGACATTGGCAATCACAAATGGCTCAAATATGTGATCCCTGCACACGGAGCCGACTGGTGGGCGCACCTCTATCCGCCGACCAACATGCAGCGGCCCACTGGTCCAACCTGCGACGGTTGCCATTCCGTCGATTACAACATCCACACCAGGCAGGTTGCAGAGTGGAACGTCGGCTGCGAGCGTTGCCACGGCCCCGGCAGCGCGCATGTGGAGCATCCCACGCGGAGCAATATCCTGAATCCGGCCCAGATGGATTCTGTGACGGCGAACGACACCTGCATCCAGTGCCACTCGCAGGGACGGCCGCTAACCAATCCCATTGAAGGAAAGGATTACGACTGGCCGGTCGGCTATCGTGTGGGCCTTAAGCTACAAGACTTCTGGAGACTGGAAAACTGCACGCTCGGGCAGACTGATTTCTATTACTTTCCGGACTGCACCGCGCACAAGAACCGTATGCAAGGGAACGATTTCGTGCAGAGCGTGATGTACCGTCACAACATCACCTGCTTCGATTGCCATGATGTGCATGGCACTGGAAACTACGCGCAGCTTATCAAGCCCGCAAACCAAATCTGCCTGGACTGCCATGGCCCCATGTCCCCGCACGGGCCGCGTACAGCGAGTCTTGAAGCGCATACCCACCATAAGGACGGCAGTCCTGGAAGCGAGTGTGTAGCCTGCCATATGCCGGAGATCGAGAGTGAAGGCGTTCCCGGCGCCTATGTCCACGCCCATACCTTCCGGTTCATCTCACCCGCCATGACGGACAAATACAACATCCCCAATCCATGTACTTCCTGTCACAAAGACAAATCGACGGCATGGGCAGAAGTGGCGATGGGTCACTGGTTCGAGCGTTCTCCGTGGCGGCTTCAGTAGACATAGCCCGGCCGGACGCCGGGTGTACCGCATCTCGATTTTGAGATGTGGGAAACCGCAGACCTATCGCGGCCCTGCTCACTCCCGCTCGCGTTCTTCGCTCCATCCGAACGCAGCCTCGAAGTGCTCGATCTGCCGCTCCGCGCCCGGCACAAGATACACGCTCACCACATCAAAGCGCACCTGCGGCGGAGTCTCCTGCGGCAACTGGCGCACATAGCGCCGCGCCAGCCTGCGCAGCGTCTGCCGTTTGTGCGAGTCCACGGCAACCTCAGCGGGAGTCATATCGCGTGCGGTGCGCGTCTTCACTTCAATGAAGCACAGCAAGGTCCCCTGCCACGCAATCAGGTCCACGTCTCCCGGCACATCGCCCGACGACCACCGCCGCGCCACCATCGTATAGCCCTTGCGCCGCAGATGGAAGAATGCGGCGTCCTCGCCCTCCATGCCCGTCGCAAGATGCGCAGGCAAGCTCTCCGCGCGCCCGCGCCGTTCGGCCACCCGGTCGAGACGGCCCAGTGCCCGCTCCAGCCACTTGACGCGCTTTTGTTCCAGCCACTCCATCGCACACCATTCTCAGCCGCAACGCGCCAAACGCGCAAATGCCGCGCGGACGTTGCATCCGGCGCGGCATCTGTGTGGTGTTTTTCGGGTGTGTTGTTTACGCTGAGGCTCCCGCCAGCGCCCCGGCCTGTGCGAACTCCTTCTCCACCTGCGTCAGCGCATCTTCCAGGATGTCCAGCGCGACGTTGGCTTCATGCTCGTTCACCACCAGCGGCGGACACAACCGGATCGATGTCTCGCCGCAGCCCAGGATCATCAGGCCGCGCTCAAAGGCCAGCTCCTCCACACGGTTGCGCAGCGCGCCAGCCGGTTCGCGCGTGGTCTTGTCCTTCACCAGCTCGACGCCGATCATCAGGCCGCGGCCGCGCACGTCGCCTACCAGCGCATGCGTCTTCTTCCATCCGTTCAGGCGCTCCAGAATCTTGCCGCCCACCTTTGCCGCGTTGTCAATCGCCTCGCGCTCCAGGATGTCGAACGTCGCCAGCGCCGCCGCAATCGACACCGGGTTGCCGCCAAACGTCGAAGCATGCGAGCCCGGCACCCAGTCCATCACGTCCGCGCGGCTCATGCAGACGCCCAGCGGCATGCCGCTGGCGATGCCCTTGGCCATGCACACGATGTCCGGCTGCACACCGGAGTGCTCAATGGCCCACCACTTGCCCGTGCGCCCCGCGCCCGACTGCACCTCGTCCACCACCAGCAGAATGCCGTACTTGTCGCAGATGGCACGCAGCTCGCGCAGGAAGTTCGTGGGCGCAACCACGTAGCCGCCCTCGCCCTGGATGGGCTCCACAAAAATCGCGGCCACCTCTTCCGGCGCAAGAATCGTCTTGAAGAGCTTCTCCTCGATGTAGCGCGCGCAGCCCATGGCAAACGCTTCTTCCTCCTGCGGGCCGCCCGTGCATCCGCGATACGCATAGGGATAGCGCACATGCGTGACGCCCGGCACCAGCGGCGAGAAGCGGCGCTTCTGCTGCGGCTTGGACGCGGTCAGCGACAGTGCGCCCATCGTGCGCCCGTGGAATGCACCCAGAAACGCAATCACATGCTGGCGGCCTGTGTGATAACGCGCCAGCTTGAGCGCGCACTCCACGGCCTCTGCGCCGGAGTTGCCATAGAAAAACTTGTGCGGCCCCGGCATCGGCGCCACGGAAGAAAGCTTCTCAGCCAGATCGGTAAGATGTTCGTCGTAAAAGTCCGTGCCGGAGATGTGAATCAGTTCGGCAGCCTGCTTCTGAATCGCCGCAACCACCTCAGGGTGGCAGTGGCCGGTGGACGTCACCGCAATGCCCGCGGCAAAATCCAGAAACTCGTTCCCATCCACGTCTTCCACACGAATGCCACGGCCGCGCTTTGCAACCAGCGGATAGGAGCGCGTGTAGCTGGGCGAAATCAGCCGCGTATCCGCCTCAACAGCGGCCCTGGCCTTTGGTCCCGGCAGAGTACAAACGAGCTTGGGCCCGTATTGCGCATGCAATTCTTGCTTGGTCATCTTGGATCTCCTCGGCAGATCAGGTTGTGCGGCCGCGGCTCCCTTTGCGAATGAATGAGTGGAGCACGGCCACGGACCCCGGCGGTGTGGGGGTCATCGAATTCCGCGAACCCGGACGGGTGCGCAATGCGGGCGAGGATCTTCGGCAGCCGTGCAGCTAGTCGCCGCCGAAGAGGCTAGGTCGCGTGCGGATAGGCAGCACGCGCAGATGGCGCCGCGGGCAGATGCAACGCGCGCGCGACCGCGACCAGCGCTTGGCCGCCGGCACCCCTGCAGAGTCTGTGGCGTGCGTTTGCATAAGGTTTCCGCTGGCCTGAGCATAGCACGCAGACCTGCGGCTTTACTACGGCGTTGCACATCGCCGGACGGCCATCGCCCGCAGATTCAGCCGCTTGCGCCTGCTCACTGGGCAGGTTTCGTGTCAAACGCCGTCGCCGGCACCAGCGCCTTCGGCGTCTCTCCGTCCAGCGTCACTTTGCCCTTTTCAAAAGTCGCCAGCGCCGCGTCATCGGCGGCCATCGCCATCCAGCACACCGCGCCCTTCTTCACCAGGCTGCACACCGTCTCCACCGTGTACTGTGCCTGTGGATTCGCCTTGAGCGTGCCCTTCACCCGCTCAATCCACACCGTGTGGCTGCCCAGCGCATACGAGCCATACTGCGGCTCCGAGGTCAAATCCATGTTCTGCTGGATGCCCTCCACCGCGCCAGCCGCCATGCCGGGAATATCCTTGTCCGTCATCACCGAACCCAGGCATGAAAACGGCAGCACCAGGGCCACCACCGTCGATGTCGGGCTGCCATGACGCGCGCTCAGCGCAATCTGAATACAGGCCGCGCCCTGCTTTTCCGTCTCGCTCGTCGCGCTTTGCTGCGCCTGCAGCCGAGCCTCCGGCAGCGTCGAGCTCATGTCCACCACATCCCAGTCAGCAGGAAAGGTATACGTAAAACCAAGCTTGTTTGCAAAGCTCCGGGGCGCAGGGTGCGCAGGGTGCGCGGCATGTGTGGGGGCCTGCGCAAGAATCGGGGCGCAGCCGGCAAGAAGCAGTAAAGCCATCCAACGGACATTCATTGCGCCGCTAGTCTACCACGCGTGGGCCGGCCCAACGGTGACCCGCATGCCTGCTCCGGCGCTACTTCAGAGAGTACGCCGACACCGCCGACGCAATCCCAATCGCCGCGAACACCATGCCGAAATACCAATAGGCGCGGCTGCGCGTCAGCAGCGTCACCGATGTAATCACCAGGCCAATCTCCAGCAGTGCCTCGCCCAGGTCAAAGCGATCGGCGCGCGCCTCGGCCTGCTCCACCTTTACTTCAAGCGCCTCGGCCTTTTCCTGCTCGTCTTTAAAATCGGCGATCCACTTGGCCTGATGGTCTGCATAGGCCTTCGCGATCTTCTGTTCGGTGTCCTTGTCAGCAATGGTCACCACGCTCAACAGATCGGTGATCAGCGCCGTATCGTTCGAGCGGATCTTCTTCGCCTGGTAAAAGTTCCACTGGTCGGTGGCCTTGTTCTGGTCCAGCACCGCCTCAGTGTGTGTGCGATGACCCAGCACCGTCGTCACGGCCACCAGCACCGCCAGCACGCTCATCGTGAAAGCAACCGGACGCATCGCAGACTCATGCGACCCGTGCTCGGCGTGCTCCTGCAATTCCTGCGCTTCATTCGCTTCCATAGGGGGAAGGTCTCCTGCTCTTTAATTCTTGCTACTTCCGCTTCCAGCGCACGCCGTCCTTCGAGTCCTCGATGACCACGCCCTTCTCCGCCAGCTCATTGCGAATCTGATCGGCGCGCGCAAAGTTGCGCTGCTTCTTGGCGCGTGTGCGCTCGGCCACCAGCGCATCAATCTCCTCATCGCTCAGCCCCTGCCGCACCAGCAGCTCGGGAGCCACATCCGCCATGCGCCCTTCCGCCTCAGCCCATGCCAGCGCGCGTTGGGTCGGCTCGGCGTCGCGGTCATCAAGCACGTCAAACACCGCGTCAAAGTTCGACAGCACCTGCAGCACCGCATCCCGGTCGCCGACAAGAAACTGCCCCTGATCGATGGCCGTGTTCGACGCGCGCAGCAGGTCGAAAATCGGCGCGCGTGCCTCGGCTGTGTTCAGGTCGTTGCTCAGCGCGTTCATGTACTCCGCCTGCGCCTTCTCCACCGCGGCCTGCATTGCCGGATTCGTGCCCTCGGCAAAGGCGGTCGTCGTCAGCCGCTGATAAAACGTGCGCAGCCGCTCAATGGCGTTGGTCGCTTCAATCAGCCCGTCGAATGTGAAGTTCAGCTGATGCCGGTAGCGAACTGAAATCAGCGCCAGCCTTATTGCCGAGGCCTTATAGCCCTTCAGCAGCAGGTCGCGCAGCGTATAGAAGTTGCCCTCGCTCTTCGACATCTTGCGCCCGTCCACCAGCAGAAAGCGCACATGCATCCAGTGCCGCGCCAGTGGCTTGTGCGTCACGCTTTCGCTCTGCGCAATCTCGTTCTCGTGGTGCGGAAACATCAGGTCTTCGCCGCCCGCGTGCAGGTCAAAGCTGTCGCCCAGGTACTCCATCGACATCGCCGAGCACTCGATGTGCCATCCCGGCCGGCCACGCCCAATCGCCGTATCCCACGCCGTCTCGCCCGGCTTGGCCGCCTTCCACAGAGCAAAGTCGCGCGCCGAGTCCTTCTCGTACTCGTCCACGTCCACCCGCGCGCCGTCTTCCATGCCGCTCAGGTCCTTCTTGCTCAGCTTCCCATACGCGGGAAACGACGACAGCCGGAAATACCAGCTCCCGTCTTCGGTCTGGTACGCCGCGCCAATGGCCTCCAGCTTCTGAATCAGCTCCACCATGCGGCCAATGTTTTCCGTTGCGCGCGCAATCTGCTCCGGCCGCTCGATGCGCAGGGCGTCAAGATCCTCAAAGAATGCGTCCACATAGCGCGGCGTGTACTCGCCAATGGGAATCCCCGCTGCCGCAGCATTACGAATGATCTTGTCGTCCACATCGGTAATGTTCATCACGTGGCGCAGCGGCATGCCCGTCAGCTTCAGAAAGCGCCGCAGCACGTCGATCTGCAGAAACGTCCTGAAGTTACCGATGTGCCCGTAGTCATACACCGTCGGCCCGCAGGCATACATCCGCAGCGTCTGCCCATCCATGGGCACGAGCGGGTCCAATTGTCCGGTGAGGGTATTAAAAAGGCGGAGGGTCATAGGTTCGCAGCTCGTACCGCAGGCCCGGCGCACGGGTAAAATCAGCGCAAAGCCAGACCCTATTGATTGTAACAGCGCGGGTTATGCCCCAGCCGCATCCGCCACTGCACAATCAATGGCAACCATACCAACGCTGCTCAGAACCAAGCGGCACGCATCGCACAAATGATGAAAATCAGCTCCAACCAGCAGCAAGATTTGCGTTCGGCATCCATCCTTGCACATGTGCATATTTGTAGTTATACTTTTGCCATGACGGCAATCCGGTTCGAGTGGGATGAGGCCAAGAACATCTCCAACCGGCGCAAGCATGGCGTCAGCTTCGAGGAAGCTTGTCACGTATTCTTCGATCCACTCTTCGTTTCCGTCCTGGATCGAATTGAAGGCGGCGAAGAGCGCTGGCGAACCTACGGAGAGGTTGAGGGCCTTCTCCTGCTGCTTGTCGCTCACACGGTCAGGGAAGATGACTGTCATGAAACAACCGTTGAAGTCATTCGCATCATTTCCGCCAGGCGCGCAACGCGAAAGGAGAGACAGCGCTATGAAGAAGAAAATCGTTAGCTACACACCACAGACGCTCCCGCCTCTGACCAGCGCGCAGCGCGCCAATCTTCTTGCGCTTGCGGCTCGGCCTGAAAGCGAGATTGATCTGAGCGATGCCCCGGAGATGACCGGCGAACAGTGGAGGCGCGCCGAGCGCGCTCACTTCTATCGCCCGGTTAAGCGCCAGATCACAGCACGCGTCGACGCAGATGTGCTCGACTGGCTCAAATCCTACGGCAAGGGCTATCAGTCCCGCATCAACGCCATCCTGCGCCGCGAAATGCTTAGCGCCCACAAGGCACACGCAAAATAAACCCGCCCGCCTGCTCTCACCGCCCCAGCGCCAGCGACGGGTCCGCCGACAAATCCAGCCCGGCAAACTCGCCCGCCACAAACCGTGGCCAGGCAGCCGCAGCAATCATCGCCGCGTTGTCCGTCGAGAGCGCGAGCGTGGGGAACGCCACCCGCACCCCGCGCCGCCCGGCCTCTGCCGCGAACCGCGCCCGCAGCTCGCGATTGGCCGCCACGCCGCCCGTCACCAGAATCCGCGCCGCGCCCAGCGCCTCCGCCGCGGCAAAAGTCTTCTTCATCAGGTCGCCAACCACCGCGTGCTGGAAGCTCGCAATCAAATCCAGCACCTGTTGCGAACACAGCCCCAGCGCCTCGTCCTTCGTCTGCGGCGGACGCACCCCGGCCAGCATCCGCGCCACCCGCGCCTCAGCCTCCGCGCGCAGCCCGTGCAGCTCCACATAGCGCAGCACCGCCGTCTTGATGCCGGAGAACGAGAACATGAAGTGCGGGTCCAACTCCGCAATGGGAGCCGTCATTGCCGCCTTTGTCCTCGGGGCCTTACCGGCCAGGTGAACCTTCGGTTTGATTTGCGCGAAAGCAAACGGCACCGCCCGCGCATCCCCAAACCGCGCCAGCGCGTCGATCCACGGCCCGCCCGGATATCCAAGCCCCAGCAGCTTGGCCACCTTGTCAAAGGCCTCGCCCGCCGCGTCGTCCACCGTGCGCCCCACCAGCTTGTAGCGCCACGTGCCATCCACCGGCCGCGCCAGGTAAAGGTGCGTATGCCCGCCGGAAACCACCAGCGCCAGCACCGGCTCTTCATCGGAAAAGCCTTGCGCAACCGGCGAATCTTCCGCGGTTTCCCGTTGATTCAAGAGCACCGCGTGGATGTGCCCCTCAAGATGATTCACCGCAATCAGGGGCAGCCCGCACGCAAAGGCGAGCGCCTTGGCATACGTGATGCCCACCAGCAGCGCCCCGGCAAGTCCCGGCCCGCTCGTCACGGCAATGGCGTCCATGTCCGCGAGCGTGCAGCCGGCCTCGGCCAGCGCCGCCCGCGTCACCGGCACAATGGCGCGGAGATGCTCGCGGCTGGCCAGTTCCGGCACCACGCCGCCGTAGCGCGCGTGCGTGGCAATCTGCGACGCCACCACGGACGACAGCGTGCGCGCCCCGCGCTCCACCACCGCCGCCGCCGTCTCGTCGCACGAGCTTTCAATGCCGAGAATCAGACCACGACCCATGCTTTCAGTGTACCGGCCCTCGAATCTTTCCCCCGAAACGGATTACTCTCTACCTGAGCCATGTTTCCCTCGACGCCCCAGTTCGAAGCCGCCCTGCGCATCGTCCGCACGCTTCAATCTGCCGGATACGAGGCCTATCTCGCCGGCGGCTGCGTGCGCGACCTGCTCCTTGGCCGCACGCCCGAGGACTACGACGTGGCCACCTCCGCCACGCCTGACGTGGTGCTCAACATGTTCCCCCGCACTTTTGCCGTTGGCGCGCACTTTGGCGTGGTGTTGGTCGCCGACCCGGAACCACATCCAAAGGGTTCGCCGGACGCGAAGTCCCCGACCGAGGTCGCGACCTTCCGGTCTGACGGCGTCTACTCCGATGGCCGCCGCCCCGACGCCGTGCAGTACACCCTCAGCGCCGCGGAAGATGTCCGCCGCCGCGACTTCACCATCAACGGCCTCCTGCTCGACCCACTGCGTCTCGCCTCTAAGCAGCCCTCAAGCCCGCAGGATCTGCGCAGCGCCGTCGTAGACTACGTTGGCGGCCTCGCCGACCTCGACGCCGGCATCATCCGCGCCATCGGCCGCCCCGAGCTTCGCTTTGAAGAGGACCAGCTCCGCCTGCTGCGCGCCGTGCGCTTCGCCGCGCGCTTCGGCTTCACCATCGACCCCGCCACGCACAGCGCCATCCGCACCCGCGCCGCCCGCATCCACGCCGTCAGCCGCGAGCGCATCCGCGACGAGCTCACCCGCATGCTCACCGAAGGCCGCGCCCGCCTCGCCTTCGAGCTGCTCGATGAAACCGATCTCCTCGTCCAGGTGCTGCCTGAAGTCGCCGCAATGAAAGACGTCCAGCAGCCGCCCGACTTCCATCCCGAAGGCGACGTCTGGACGCACACCCTGCTGCTGCTCGCGCAGCTTGAGCCCGGCTGCCCCGTCACCCTCGCCTGGGGCGCGCTGCTCCACGACATCGGCAAGCCGCCCACCTTCCGCCAGGCGCCGGACCGCATCCGCTTCGACGGCCACGTCGAGGTCGGCATGGCCATCGGCGCGCGCATCCTACAGAGCCTCCGCTTCTCCAACGACGAAACCCGCATGATCCTCGCCCTCATCCAGAACCACATGCGCTTTGCCGACGCCGTCCACATGCGCGCTTCCACTCTCAAGCGCTTCTTCCGCCTTGAAAATTTCCCGCAGCACCTCGCCCTGCACCGCATGGATTGCCTCGCCGGCGGCGGCAACCTCGACCACTGGGAGTTCGTCCGCCAGCGCTACGAGGCCATGCCCGAGGAAGACGTGCGCCCCAGGCCGCTCATCACCGGCCACGATCTGATCGCCGCGGGCTACGTGCCTGGCGCCGAGTTCAAGCACATCCTGCAGGCCGTCGAAGACGCGCAGCTTGAAGGCTCCATCACCACTGCCGACGAAGCCTTCAGGCTCGTGCGTGAGCGCTTTCCGCAGGGCAAGTCATGAAGCAGTTGCGCCGCTGTAAGGGCGCGGGCCGCATCCCCGCAATCCCTCCACAGCGGTCTTATCTGCGGATGCCTACAGCGCGCGCATGAACGCCACCAGATCCTTCTTCTCCTGGTCGGTCAGCTTGGTCCCCAGAACAAGATTGAAGTACTCCACCGTGTCCTCCAGGGTCAGCAGACGCCCATCATGCAGGTAGGGCGGAGTGTCTTTGATGCCGCGCAGCGGGAACGTCTTGATTGCCCCGTCACGCGCCATCATCATGCCGTTCACCATGTGCTGCTTGTAGAAGCGTTCCGCATGCATATCGTGCATCGTGTTGTCGGTGTAGTACGGGGCTGAATGGCAGCTTCCGCACTGTCCCTTGCCGAAGAAGACTCCTTCGCCGCGCATTTCGGCGGCGGTCGCCTTGCTGGGATCCAGCTTGCCGTCCCATCCCAGCTTCGGCGCCGGAGGAAAGTCGAGAATATCCTCAAGCTCCGCCATGGAATGTACCTGGCTCCCGCGCTCCAACACATTGACGCCTTTCTTCGCCGCAATCACCTGGTCGCCATCGAAGTAGGCGGCTCTCTGCTCGAACTCCGTAAAGTCCTCAATTGACTTCAAGGCCCTCTGCGAACCGAACAGGCGCTGAATGTTCACGCCGCGCAGGACCGGCGTCTCAATGCGGTGACGGAACTCCTGCGGGCGGATATCGCCCACCAGGTGGAAGGCGCCATTGGTGCCGCCGTTCGCGTGGCAGTCAAGGCACGCGACCCCGCGGCTCGGCTTCTCTGAGCGCCGGTCGATGGTTTCGTTGAACTGCTGCTGCGGAAACGGCGTCAGCAGAAGCCGCAGGCCTTCAATCTGCTTCGGGTTCAGAATGCCGCTGAATAATTCGTAGTAATTGTTCAGCGTGACCAGCTGCCCCTTCGACACGTCGCCAAGGTCCGGCCGCGTGGTCAGATACATGGCTGGAGGAAACTCCGGCTCAAAGCGCTCCGGAATATCGAAGTCCAGATCGAACCGCGTCAGGTCGCGGTTTTCCTGCTTAAGCATTTCCTTAATTTCCAGGGAGGAAAACACCATGCCGCCCTCGGGATGATTCGCGTGCGGCAACGGTAGAAATCCTTGTGGGAAAATGCCCTTGTCGCGAATCTCGTCGGGGGGCATCTTCACAAGATCATCCCACGTCACGCCTGCCGGCAGCTTCACCCGTACCCTTTCCTGGACAGGCTTGGTGCGATCCATGAACACGCCGCTTGCCGGACGATCGCTCAGATCGT
>JAJXXG010000921.1 GCA_021781255.1 Acidobacteriota bacterium | reverse complement strand
GCTGACCCACTGCAATGCGGGCGCGCTGGCCACCTGCGGCTATGGCACCGCACTGGGCGTCATTCGCTCCGCGGTCGAGCAGGGCAAGAACATTCGCGTCTTCGCCGACGAGACACGCCCCTTCCTGCAAGGCGCGCGGCTCACCGCGTGGGAGTTGATGGAAGACGGCATCGACACGACAGTGATCTGCGACAACATGGCCGCCAGCCTCATGCGCGCCGGGCGCATTCAGGCCGTGGTGGTGGGCGCGGACCGCATCGCCGCCAACGGCGACTTTGCCAACAAGATCGGCACCTACAACGTGGCCATCCTGGCAAAGGAGCACGGCATTCCGTTTTACGTGGCCGCCCCATGGTCCACGATTGACACGGCGACGCCCACCGGCGACGCCATCCCCATTGAGGAGCGCAGCCCGATCGAGGTCACGCATCATGGCGGCAAGCAGCTCACGCCCAACGGCGTGGGCATCTGCAACCCCGCTTTTGACGTGACACCGGCCCGCTACATAACCGCCATCATTACCGAACGCGGCGTGCTGCGCGCGCCCTATCACGAATCGATCAAGGATATGGAGATGGTGGCAGGGTAAGCGCGACCGTCTACATTGTTAGTAGTGGTGCTTCCCCGCTCCTCCATTTTTCGCTTGCGGCACAAGTCGCTCGCGCGCGGCGTCGCGCTTTCGCTGGGCGCGTTCATGGTTAGTCTGCGCCTTGCGGGCTTTCCTCACATCGAGGCCCTGCACGGGTCCCGCTGGCAGGTGGCTGCCCTGCTGGCGGCCGCCTGGGGAATGGCCGAGACCATACGGTGTCTTGGCCGCAAGTGGAGCCTCTACCATGCCGGCGTGATGATCCTGCTCTACACCAATCTGATGATTCTCGCCCTGGTGGCCTTTCTGGTCGTCTACCCCTGAACAGGCGGCCGATGACCGTTTTTGCGGCGCAGCGCGAGACCCGAAACGACAAGCACCAGCGCCACCGCGCCGTAGACATAGTGCGGCCAGATTACCAGCCGCAGCATCACGCACTCCACCACAAGCCAGATCAGCAGGACAAGCCCCTGGAACGCCGTCCAGAGGCCGTAGCGCGGTTTCGCCATCATGACGAACCACAAAACCAAAAGCGCCAGCAGCCCGTTGAAGGCCAGCAGGATGATGCCCGGAATCAGATAGGAGTGGAATGGCGAATGCTGAAGCAGGCTGAGCGGCATTTGCAGCGCGGCGCCGCTCGGGTCAACGATCATGGGGATGGCGCCAGCCAGGGAACTCAACCCCAGAAACGCCAGTGCTGCCATTGCAATCACGCGCGCCGGGCTCATCACACCACCTCCCTCACACAGTCTGCGGGGAAGCTGGCTGAAGTTTACCGCATTTTGCCTGTTCCCTTTCAGATTTCCCGTGTAGCATGGGCAGTGCATACGCAGCACCCGCAGTCAAAGGCCGGACGTCGTACTTTCTCAGCCAGCAGATGAAAAACCATTCAAAGACACACGGGAGGAAGAGAGATGCTGAAGGGATTTCGGGATTTTATTCTCCGCGGTAATGTTGTCGATCTGGCGGTAGCCGTTATTCTGGGCACCGCATTCAACGCCATTGTGACTTCGCTGGTCGGCGATGTACTCAACCCTCTGATTGCGGCTACAATCGGCAAACCCGACTTCAGCAGCGTCATTCTGCACGTCGGCGGCGGCGCAATCAAGGTCGGCAACTTCCTCAACGCAGCGGTCTCGTTCCTCATCATTGCAGCTGTGGTCTACTTTGCCATTGTGCTGCCTTTGAACCACATGATGGCCCGGCTGAAGAAGCCCGCGCCCGATGCTCCGTCCTCCATGAAGACCTGCCCAGAGTGTCTGAGCGAAATTCCATTGGCCGCCAAGCGCTGCGCCCACTGCGCCCAGCCGGTGGTTTAATCCAGTTCCCGGAGCGGCCGGGAAAAGGCAAAGAACCCAAGAAACGTCACCATCGCCACGCCGGACATCAGCGCGAGAGCGTGCGGCGTGGCGATGTGACGAGACAATTCCCCGGCCAGCAGCGCCCCCAGCGGTGGCAACCCAAGGAAGCATGTTCCGTAGATGCTCATCACCCGTCCGCGCATCTCGTCGGATGAAAGATGCTGCATCGCCACGTTGACCGAGGAGATGGTGAGAATCATGCCGAAGCCTTCGAGCAGCATGAGGAACTCAGACAGCGCAAAGCTGTGCGAGTAACAGAAGGCCACCACAACGGCCATGACTCCGGCGCCTACCAATGACACAACCGCGCCGCGATGGCGGATGTTTCCCTGCCACGCCACGGTGATTGCGCCCAGCACCGCGCCTGCGCCTGAGCAGGCCAGCAGCCAGCCCAGCCCGCTCTCGCCGGCGTGCAGCTCGTCGCGTGCAAAGTAGGGAATGAATGTAAGCAGCGGAACCGTCAGAAAGCTGGCCACGCCGATCATCCAGATCAGCACAAGCATCTGCGGCTGGCCGCGCACGTAGCCGATGCCGGCACGCAGGCTGGCCAGCATGCTCTCCCTGCGCCGTTCCCGCTCCACCGGATAGCGGATGCGCGCCAGCGCCCACAGCACAGCCAGGAAGCTGACGCCGTTCAGAAAGAAGTTGCCCGCCACGCCGAAGACCGCCATGGCGTAACCGCCCAGCGAAGGCCCCAGAATACGCGACATGTTGAACTGCGCGGAGTTGAGGGCAATGGCGTTGGTCAGGTCCTCGCGCTGGACCAGCCGCGGCACCAGCGCCTGGTAGCTCGGCTGATTCATGGACATCGCCGTCCCGTTCAGAAAGGCAATCGCAACCAGTTCCCACACGGTGATCACCTTGAACCAGGCAAGCCCCGCCAGCAGAAACGCCAGAACCATCATGGTTGATTGCGTCATCAGCAGCAGCCTGCGCTTGTCGACGCGGTCGGCAATCACCCCGCCGAAGAGCGTGAAGAACAGGAACGGAATGGAGCCCGCGAAACCGACCACCCCCAGCCAGAACGGCGAGTTGGTGAGCACCAGCACCAGCCAGCCCTGCGCTACGTTCTGCATCCAGGTGCCGATGTTTGAGAGAAGGTTGCCGCTCCAGAAGAGCCTGAAGTTGGGGTTGCGCAGGGCACGCACCACCTGGGGAAGCCGGTTTGCTTCCTGCTGGGCCAGCGCACGGACTACCGCCGCGGCCTCTGCAGACCCGGAATTCTTCGTCGTGTCTTCCGACTGCCGTGCAGCGCTCAGAGCGGCTCGCCTCCGGACTTTAGTGTAAGCTGTGGCTAAATCGCGGAATGAGAGGGCGAAGGCTTTCCACGCAATCGTCCGGGATTCAAATGCTCTCATCGGCCATCGCCGGCAGCTTCGGCTTGGGCGCGATGAGAGTCCTGAGCGCGCTCGGCTCCGTTCCCTGCGCGTCAACTACTACAGGCGCCTCCGCGCCAAAGGGCTCTGGCCATGCTGATTCGCTACTCTCCGTATTTACTCCTCCTTGCTGTGATTCCCGGTTCTCAGGTGTCGAATGCCGGGCCGCATGCCGCGCCAGCGGCGGTCTTCGGATATAAGGACTTCAGCCAGCAGGCTGCCCTTGAAGCCAAATTCCTGGCCGTGCCCAGCGCCAGGCTGGCGGGTGAGGAACTGAAGACCCTGACCGCTGAGCCTCACATGGCCGCAACACCCCGGGACCACGAGACAGCCGAATATGTAGCGCAGATGTTCCGCGCGGCCGGTCTTGAAACCGAAATTGTGCCCTACCGCGTGCTGCTCAACCAGCCCAGCGTCGTGCGCGTTGAGGCCCGGAATGCCGCGGGCAAGCTGTTGATGAGCGGCCCCGAGCGCGAGCACGTCCAGGCGGACCCATTCCAGAACAATGCCCGGGTGGTGATGCCCTTCAATGGCTCCTCCGGCTCGGGAGACGTGACCGGCGAAGTGGTCTACGCCAACTACGGCCGCCTTGAGGACTTCAACCAGCTTGCCGCGAAGCACGTTGACCTGCACGGCAAGATCGTCATTGCCCGCTACGGAGCCAACTTCCGCGGCGTCAAGGTCTACCTGGCGGAGCAGCGCGGCGCAGCCGGCGTTCTGCTCTACTCTGACCCGCAGGACGACGGCTATGCCAAGGGCGACCCTTATCCCATGGGGCCGTGGCGGCCAGAGACAGGCGTGCAGCGCGGATCAGTGCAGTATCTCTTCAAGTATCCCGGCGACCCTGAGACGCCCGGCGTGGCCTCTACGCCGAACCTGCCGGACTCAGCGCGCATCTCGCCCGACGGCAACCAGCCTCACATTATCTCCATCCCCATCAGCTATCACGACGCCGCGCCGATCCTGCAGGCTCTGCAGGGACCCGGCGTGCCGGAAGGCTGGCAGGGCGCGCTGCCCTTCCACTACCACTTCGGCCCGGGCGGCGTCCGCGTCCACCTGGTGTCGCAGCAGGACTACCAGCGGCGCATTATCTGGGACGTCATCGGCAAGGTCAAAGGTGCGGAGCTGCCCGACGAGTGGGTCATCGCCGGCAATCACCGCGATGCCTGGGTCTATGGCGCGGTGGACCCCAACAGCGGCACCGCCGCCATGCTGGAGGCGGTCCACGGCATTGGCGCGCTGTTGCACGAAGGCTGGAAGCCCAGG
>JAJXXG010000251.1:2112-4593 GCA_021781255.1 Acidobacteriota bacterium | reverse complement strand
CCGATCTGAGGTTAAGGGCTCTATCGGGGGTATGGAGGGTCAGAAACCCGGGCTCTGTTAAGATTCTGGGGCGCCAGGTCAAGAGGAGCTGCGAGTACGAGATGCCGAGGGACACAAACAGTTCGGAGCCGATAGGAGCGGAAGCTGGTCCGTTCGGTGCGGAATTCCAGGCGGCGGTCAGGGCAGAGCTCGAAGCAATGCTGGTGACCCCCATCTTCGTTCAAAGCGGCCGCTGCAAACGATTCCTGAATTACATCGTGGAGCAGACACTGTCGGGGCATGCCAGTCACCTCAAAGAACGGACGATCGGGATTAACGTCTTTGAGCGTGCTAACGATTACGACACCGGCGATGATTCGATCGTTCGAGTAACCGCCAATGAAGTTCGCAAGCGCATCGGACAGTTTTACCAGGAATCGCCCCAGCCACATCTGGTTCAGATTGATCTTCCAAGAGGATCGTACGTACCGGAGTTTCGAATTCAGCCTTCGCGCCAGGTTGGAATCCCACCTTCGCAGCAGGTTGAGAAACCGGCTGTTTCTGCAGACGCTGTAGAGCCCGAGCCCGTGTTGGGTGCGGATGCGATTGACCTGCATCCAAATGCCGCGACGATCGCCATCCCGAGTACCGGTCAGGAGCCGTTCGTGGCGGTCAGTAAACCCGGGCGTCAGGCTCTACGTAGGCTTATGTTGTATCCGATCCTCTTTGTTCTGATCGCCGCCAGCTTCGCAGCATTCTGGATATGGAAGGGAAAAGAGGCAAACACCCGTCCCGACCTCTGGGCCGCCTTCGTGCATGCAAAGGTTCCTGTTCTCGTCTGCATCGATACGCATAACCTGCAACCGCTCGCGCTGGATAAATCCCCCGACCGCGACAGGTTTGTGAATCTGGTGCTTCGCCGACAGATCATATCGCTCGACGATGCGGCGATCCTCTCCTCGATGGCCAGCGAACTTGGCAAGAAGGGCATTGCATTCCGCGTGGTGGGAGCCGAGCTGACGTCGCTCGAAGACCTTCGCCGACAGCCCGTAATCCTGATCGGCGCCATTGACAACAGGTGGACACTTCGTCTTACTCAGAACCTGCGCTATCGCATCGAGGTTGCAAATCCTCCCGGCTCCGGATCAGCGAAGGAGCCCATCGCCTCCATCATTGATTCTCAGAACCCGGCAAGCCGTGCCTGGGTCACCGATCTTTCGGTCCCCTTCACGCAGTGGAAGAGCGACTATGCAATCCTGGTCCGAATGGATGATCCAACAACTGGGGTCCCGGTATTGATTGAAGCCGGCCTTGGAAACGACGGGACAGTTGCCGCAAGCGAACTGCTCAACTCAAGCGCGATGGAGAATATCCTGGCGGGCGACGCTTCCTGCAAAGGCAAAGCCAATTTCGAGGCAGTCGTCGGCACAGAGATCATTGACATGAAATCCGGACCGGCCCACGTTCTGCGCCTCAACTGCTGGTGAACCGCGTCGTTCGCCAAGCTAGAGCAAGGTCACCCCGGTCAATGTGGCTAGTGTGCCCATGAGCCGCTCCTGGAATTCGTTATCCATTACCGAAGCAGCAAGGGTTTGCACTTGGCAATGATGCCAGTATCGCCCACTCACCGCGGCAGCTTCATCGTCGCTACCTGCCAGCCACGTTTGGGTCAGGTGACCGAGCTCGAGGTCGTCTGTCGCGCCTGCGCCGCCCATCTTGGTTGGCACCCACCCCGGATCCACCGCATTGCTCAGAACATCAGGCCACTGCCGAGCAACCGCAAACGCGAGCGCTGTGACATAGAGCTTGCTGTCACAATAGGCTTGGGTCTGATCCCACGTCCGCTTCAGCCAGTCCACGTCGTTGAGCGAAAAACTCCCGCTGCGATGCATGCCGCTGCTGAGATAAATCAGGCGGCGAGGACGCTCAATCTGTGCCGTAAGGATGTATGGCGCCAGCGCATTCACCGCGAGAGTTCTCGCGTGACCTTCGGAGGTCGCGCTCCGGTTCGGTACGCGGTAGATGCCCGCGTTGTGAATCACAGCGTCCATTCGACCGATCCGGTTGACCTGTTCCGCAACCTTGTGTGTCTCGGCAGCACTGCTCAGATCGCCGATCACAACCCCAGCCGATTGCGAGGCTAGATCGCCCAGGTCATTGGCACGCCTTCGTGATCGCGCATGCAGCAGGACTTCGTTGCCTTCCTCGATGAGATCCCGTGCTGCAGCATAGCCGAGCCCATCTGCGCTGCCGGTGATGAAAATACGACTCATCTTTCACGCTTTCCGATATTGCTCGACAGAAACATGCTCCATCCACTCCACCATCTTGCCATCCTTTCTCTCTTGAATGGCAATGTGTGTCATCGCAGTACTCGGCGTGGCTCCGTGCCAGTGCTTCTCATTGGGTGCAATCCAGATCACATCTCCTGGATGAATCTCTTCGACCGGACCGCCTTGGCGCTGTGCCCACCCGCAGCCTGCAGTCACAATGAGCGTCTGT